>CANGHE010000116.1 GCA_947453545.1 Flavobacteriia bacterium | reverse complement strand
ATATGAAGATTTAAATCACTCTCATGCTTTGGTTTAAAGTAAATTCCAGAACGATGTATTTCTAAAATTTCACATTGACGGACGATACTTAATGGAAAACTTTTTCGATGAACCAAATGCCGTTTTTTATCCAAACTCATTTGCCCAAGACTTTTTTTTAAAAGTCAATCTCTGTTTGTAAACGACCTATTTTACTATATAGTACATCTTTTTCTTGTTCATCATAAAACTTTTCATCCGATTTTTCTTACTAAAAATATCTTCAGCGCTCTCTAAAAACTCACGTTTCCATTGAGAAATCTGATTGGCATGAACTTCAAATTTTGAGGCTAATTGTTGAATCGTTTCTTTTTCTTTGATCGCTTCCAAAGCTACTTTAGTCTTAAAGCAGCACTAAATTTTCTTCTTTCTTTTCTCATATTTCAACTGTTAAATTTACACTTTAATCAGTTGTCCTATATTTTGGGGGAATTATATTATTTTATTGACTATTTTATTGAATTAGGAATTTACACTAAAAAAATTCTGATTAAAATCATTTCAATTCTTTGCTTTTTTGGAATATATTCTTTTCTATCATCAATTAATTCAAGTACATCAATCTATCTAATCATTTGGATGATTGGTAGACTACTTTTTTTGTTTGATTTTATATATAGAAAAAAATAAGTATCATTCTTGGAATAGTACTTATCATTTATTTACTTTTCGTTGATAACAAATTTTTCAAGAAGCTAAATTGAGTGATCAAATATTCAAACAAATTCTCACGGTTATTGCTTTTACAAATTTATGGAGTTACTTATCAAAAAAATGTCTTAAACATACTTGCAAAATCTTCCTATAGTCTTTACATCTTTCATTACATCTTGTTTCTATTTATTTTGGGCTGAAAAACAAATATACAGGCAATATTAAGGTTGTCTTTATAAGCAGTATTATATTCATAATAATTTTCGCACACTATTTAGGCAGAGTATTTGAAAATAAATTGATTTTCAATGTTATGAATCGAACTTCAAAAAAGTTTAAATAAATAAAATCATTTTTTTTGCGAGTATAGAAGTTACTTAATTTAACTCAAATGAGTTTAAAGAATTGTATAAATTTATAGTTCAAAACACCAATATATAACTTAAAATCAATTAAATAAAATCAATGACACTTGTTTTTTTAGTTACAACTATTCGAATTACCTTAAATATTTAAAAATATATAGTATATTTGATATAAAAAATTGAGCGCTTAATTACAATAAAACGAAAGCGATTATTCCTGTACATTATGTAGGAATTGCTTGTGAGATGGACAAAATAATAGATCTTGAAAAAAAATACAACTTGTTTGTCATAGAAGATGCCGCACAGGCAATTGATAGTTATTACATGAATCGAGATGGAATAAATCACCCTCTAGTGAGTATCGGACATGTTGCTTCTTTTTCATTCCATATGTCCAAAAATATAATATTAGGGGAAGTAGGTATGTTCGATGGAAATGATGAAAAATATATAGAAAGGGCTGAAATAATTTGTGGAAAAGGCACGAATCGATCATTTTTTTTTAGAGGAGAAATTGATAAATATGGATGGGTTGACATTGGTAGTTCGTTTTTAATGTCTGATATTAATGCTGCGTTTTTATGGGCGCAACTTGAGACTTTTGATTTTATCCAAAATGATCGCTTACTCATTTGGAATTACTATTCAAATGAATTAAAAGAATGGTCTGTAAAGAATGGAATAAATCTTCCAAAAATTCCACACTATGTATCGAATAACACCCATATGTTTTACATGTGTACGAATTCGAATGAACAACGAAATAAAATTTTTTCTCATTTAAAAAAAGAAAACATCAATTCAGTCTTCCGCTATGTTAGTTTACATAAGAGTGAGCTTTATATGAAAATTGGGGCAATTCAAACCTCATTAAAAAAAAACCGATTTTTATGCTAACAATTTATTTAGACTAAACTTTTTTATTGGCATCGATTGCGAAATGGTTGTAAATTCTTTTAAAAAAAATGTGATTAAATGAAATATAGATTATTTATAATTTCAATAATTATTTCATTAAATGTAATGTCCAAAACATTATATGTATCTATTTTAATAGGAGATAACTCTAATGATGGATCAATTAATGCGCCATACAAAACTATACAGAAAGCAATAAACATCTTAAATTTTGGCGATACATGCGTTGTTCTTCAAGGAACATATTATGAATCGCTTCAGTTTAAGCAATCTGGGACATTGGATAAACCGATTGTATTAAAATCATACCCAAACCACAAGGTAGTCGTAAAAAATTTGTTTACAAAAAACAATTGGATTCACTACGATAAAAATATTTACAAAACAACAAATAACACAAAAATTCTTCAAGCGTTTTTTGACGATCTTCCAGAAATGCAAGCTACATTTCCAACCATTAAAGAAGGCTTGCTATCTAAGAATCAATGGTTAGATAGTTATGCAAACACTAACAAAACAATTAATTTATCTCAAAACTTTAAAATGAAAGAGAATGAAAACGTCCGATTTTGCGGTGTTTTTGGGAATGGGTTAATTGCAATTGGTGGTAAAGTAATTGAAAAAGCGAACAATGTTATTACCATTGAGAACGACTCATGGTATTGGGGGAATAACTACTTAGCAGATTATTTGGGGAGTGGAAAATGCTTTCTTACAGGATCATTGGATTTCTTGGATACTGAAGGAGAATGGTATTCAGACTCAAATTATATATACACCATTCCAAAAAATAACGACACTTCTAACCTATCTAAAATCGAATTTAGAAATGAATTTTATGTTTTATCATTAAAAAATCAGAAAAATATTATAATTCAAGGGATCAATTTTTTTGGAGGATCAATTGATATGTCAAATTGTGAAAATATAAAATTGGATTTATTAACTGTAGAATACATAATGCCATATTTTAATTTCACATATGGTTATACAGAAAATTATAATAACCTTGATAAAACTGGCAGTGGTATATTAATATCTGGTAAAAATAATTCAATTACTAATTCAACAATAACAAATTCATGGGGAGATGGAATAACAATTTTTGGAGAGAATCATTCTGTTACAAATTGTATTATAAAAAATTGTGATTGGATGGGAATTGATTGCGCACCTTTGTATCTTTTTGGGAGAAATCATTTAATCGATAATAATACTATAAAATATTGTGGTAGATCAGGTATTAGACATGATATCCAAAACAGTAAAATAAGAAAAAACTATTTTTCAAATTTTGGATTGTTAAATAATGATCTAGGAGCAATTTATTGCTATGGTACAAATGGAGAAAATACCGAAATTTCTTACAATTATATAACTAAGTCTAAAGCGAAAAATGGAATCGGTATATACATCGATAACGGATGTAAGAATTACACTGTTCACCATAATATCGTTTCGAATTGTAATGTAGGTCTAACTCTTAACAAGCCGGGTGAAAATTATAAAATTTATAATAATACACTTTATAATAATAACTTTAGCATGGGAAGTTGGGGACCTGAGGGTAATAATTTAATAAACGTATATACTTTCAATAATTTAACTGACAATGATAATCGATTAAAATGGAATTATAAAGCATATTATGGATCGATAGTCGATTCAAATTATATTTATAAATCAGCTGTTTTCAATGATGCGATTAATGGTGATTTTCGTTTAAAACCAAATTCATATCCAATCGATAAAGGTGTAATAACCAATGAAACAAAACTTTTTCTAGGAAAATTACCCGATTTAGGTGCAATTGAATTTAACTCAGAGCCAATATTTTATGGGTCTTCCCTTCAACAAGAAAATACAAAAAATGGAATTCCTTTACCACCGTTAAATCTTACACTTCTTAAAAAAGAAAGTAATAAAATACACTTAGGGTGGGAATATCCTTATAGTTTAATTGACCAGTTCGTTATTAAAAGAAAATTGTCTAACGATAGTTATACAGAAATCGGTAGAATAAACGGTAATCTTCTAGAATTCATAGATACGTTAAAAAATATAGGGGAATATAGGTACCAAGTTTTTGGTGTAAATAAAAACGGTATCTCAGACGAATCAAATTCAATCGAAATCTTTTATGACATCCATCCTAACTCATTATTTATCAATGCAGAAAATTGTGATTTACAAAGGGGTATTGTTGTTGAAAAAGATAAGATAACTTATGTTGATAATAAAGATTGGATTCTATTCAGTCAAATAAATTTAAATGATTATAATAGATGTAAAACAAGGTATGCTGTACCTTGCGATAATGCTGGTCAAGAAATTCAGTTTAGAATAGATAAGCCAATGGGAAAGATCGTTGGAAAATTCAACACAAATAGCACCAGTTCTTTTGATTCTTTAAAAATATTTGAATATCCAATTGATACAATAAATGGAATACATGATGTTTATATAAAATTTAGAGGAACATATGGTATTGGAAATTTCGATTGGTTTGAACTGTTTAGTTCCAAAGATTCAATTATTCAAAATTACAACGATGTTAATTGTGTTCACCCCGAAGGAATGCAAAGTTTTTATTCTTCCATCACTTTCCCTAATCCGACAATTTCTTCAGTAACTGTTTCCTATTATTATAATTCAACAAGTACAATTGAGATAGAAGTTGTGGATCAACTTGGCGTCAAATACTTATCTTATAATAGCGATTTTACTCTAAGTGGAACCTCAGAAATTAACATTCCCGAATTTGAATATCTAAAACAAGGGATATACTTTGTTAAAACGAAAATAACTTCGAAAAATAAAACGATCGAAGAGAAAACACATAAAGTGATAAAACTATAATGTTAAATTATTTAAAAAAAATATTTTGGTTTCCAATTTCAACTAAAAAAGATATTGAAAAATACCAAACAATTATACGTGATCTCGAATGGGATTCTTTTAAAAAATATATTTATAAAGGGGATTCTTTTTTAGATTTAGGTTGTGGAGCAGGGTATTACTTGATGAAAGCAGAAGATGAGTTCGAATGTAATGTTTATGGCGTTGATCCATCTCCTGGCGAACATGGAGTTGGCAGATTTTCAAACATAGCAAACAACCAAATAATACAAGGTTATGCAGAAAAAATTGCATTTGATAATGAAAAATTTGACGTTGTTCTGTGTTCACATGTATTAGAACATGTAAACGATGAAAATACAAGTCTAAGGGAAATAAATCGAGTGCTTAAAAAGGATGGTATATTAATAATAGGTATGCCTACCGCAACAATGAGTATAATTGCAATCATTTCGCATTATGTTTTTACAACACACATTAACGTTTTGTTTTTTTTGCAGAATTTGTTCAACAAAAATTTTATAGACAGATTCATACATATTTTTATTCCGGCTTCCCATAGTAAACCTAATCACAAATATGTTTACTATGACTTAAAAAAATACAGGGTAAAAAGTTGGAGAAACATAGTGAATTCTCAATTTGAAATTATTGAAGAATTATATCCATGTTTATACCCATACCCAGACTATCTGCAATTTTTTAAACCTCATAAATTTAAAAAATATAGTAGTTCTATTTTTTTTATCTGTAGAAAGAAGTAATGAAAAAAATTAACGTTATACATATTATACCAAATTTGAAATCTGGTGGGGCAGAAAGACTAACTTTAGATATTTGCACTTATTTAGCTAATCACCATGAATTTAACCTGAAACTACTTTTAATTTATAATGAAATTGAATTCACCCCTCCTAAGAACGTTGATTTACAAATACTTAAAGAAAAAGGTAATCTTTCAATTTTTAAAAAAAACAACCATAATGAACATGAAATAAATTTAATTCTAGAAGAATTTAAGCCAGATATTATTCATACGCACTTATTTGAAGCTGAATTAATTGGAAGATATAAAAGAATAAAAAATTGTGTTTATATATCTCATATTCATGATAATATTAAGCAATTTGACACTAATTTAAATTTATTCAAAAAAAGTAATCTAACAAATCTTTATGAAAAAAAATGGATATATAAAAGTTATAAACTGATTAATAACAAATTCATTGTAATTTCTAAAGATTCAAACGATTATTGTAAGAAACACCTCCCAAGAAAGTTAAAAAAAAACATTCATTTTCTACCAAATGCAATTGATTATAAAAAATTCTACCAAGACATTTCTAACGATAAACGAACTGATGTATTGAAAATTATTTCAGTTGGTAGTTTAGTTGAGAAAAAAAATCATATGTTTTTGATTGATATTGCAAAGGAATTTATTGAGAGAGGGGTGAACATACAAATAAACATATTTGGAGGTGGCCCAATATTCCAAAAACTAGAATCAAGTATTAAAGAAAATAAATTAGAAGAAATCGTTAAATTAAACGGGAAAAATTCAACGATAGAAACCGAATTTAAGAAATCTGATTATTACATACATCCTGCCACATATGAACCTTTTGGTTTAGTACTATTGGAAGCAATGGCAAGTGGATTACCAGTAATTTCGCTTAATGGAAAAGGTAATAAAGATATTATCAAACATGGTGAAAATGGATATATATTTGATAATCAAGACGCCGTAGAATTTGTAGACACAATTCTAAAACTAGAACAAGATGAAAATTTAAGAATGAAAATATTGCAGAATGGCCATAAAACAGCATGGAGATACGATATAGATTCATACATGAAGAAATTAATTCATCTTTACAAAAAATCAATAATAGAGAAAAATAACAACTAAATAAACCTACAATGAAAAATCCTTTCCTTAAACTATTGAAAAACACGCACGGTAAAATTGTCCACACCCGAAGAGTTGATGTTATTTCTTCCATTATTGCAGAAAATATACCTAAATCTCTAGGTAGTATTTTAGATATAGGTTGTGGGGATGGTAAACTTGGTAAATTAATTCAAGATAAATCTTCAAACATCAATATAGTGGGTGTTGATATCATGGAAAGACCAACGTGTGAAATTGAATATCATTCTTACGATGGGAATACTCTTCCATTCGAAAAAGATTATTTTGATTCAGTGCTCTTTGTTGACGTACTTCATCATACTAGTGACATTAACAAAGTTATAGATGAATCATTAAAGACTTCAAAAGATTATATAATTATCAAAGACCACTTATATTGGAATAGATTAGACTTCTTAATCTTAAAATTCATGGATTGGGTTGGAAATGCTCCTCATGGAGTTAAAGTTATTTATAATTTCCAAAACATTAAATCTTGGGAAAATATTTTCAGAAAAAATAATCTTGAAATTGTTTATTACAATGAAAATCTCAAATTATATCCCCAGTTAATCAATTGGTTATTTGGACGAAAATTACATTTTATCGCTGTTTTAAAGAAAAAAAACTAACAACTAATTCTCTTTAAATAGTCGAATATATTCATTAAAGTTAGTTTTACAGTTAAATTTTATTTCCCAACAAGAAATAGCTTTATCTATATAACTTTGCTTTATCTCTTGTGATTGAAGAATAAAAGTCTCAATGTGATTTTTTATTTGGATTGAAGAACTATTTTTTTCAATCAAGATACCGTTTTGACTGTTAACTATCTCACTAACTCCTCCAACATCTGTCGCGAGACATGGAATACCATAAGCCATCGCTTCCATGATACTAATTGGTAACCCTTCATATTCACTTACATTACAAAATAAATCAACTTGATTCAATGCATAATATTCTTGAATTAAATCATTTTTAATATCTCCCATGAATTTATAACTAATATTATTTTTATTATTAAGTGTATCCGAGGCAAGTTGTTTTATTTCATTTTCCATATCACCAGAACCAAAATGTATCCATTCAATTACTAATTCATTTATTAATGATAAAGCACCTATAATTAAATGGATTCTTTATAATTCCCCCACTATTTAGGACAGCTACATGTCAAAAATAAGGTGTTTTAGGATACATTTTTCATTTGTTCAAAACATTTGTCTGGTGT
>CANGHE010000115.1 GCA_947453545.1 Flavobacteriia bacterium | reverse complement strand
CTGAACACGAAAAATTAGAAAATGAATTGGCAGACTTTATGGGGAAAGAGGATTGTATCCTTTTAAACTTTGGTTACCAAGGTATGGTGTCTGCCATTGATAGTTTAGTAGATCGCTCTGATATTATTGTTTACGATAGTGAGTCACATGCTTGTATCTTAGATGGTATGCGTTTACACTCTGGTAAACGTTTCGTTTTCCAACACAACGATATGGAAAGTTTTGACAAACAAATGCGTAATGCAACTCGTTTGGCAGAACAAACTAAAGGAGGAATCCTTGTTATTACTGAAGGAGTATTCGGTATGGCAGGTGATCAAGGTAAATTAAAAGAAATTGTTGAATTCAGAAAATCTGGAAAATACAACTTCCGTTTATTTGTTGATGATGCACATGGTTTTGGTACCTTAGGAGAAACTGGACAAGGGGCTGGTGAAGCACAAGGGGTACAATCAGAAATTGATATTCTTTTTGGAACTTTTGCTAAATCAATGTCATCTATTGGTGGATTTATCTGTGCTGACGAAAGTATCGTTGAATATTTACGTTACAATATGCGTTCACAAATGTTTGCTAAAGCATTACCAATGACAATTACAATCGGTGCTAGAAAACGTTTAGAGCTATTACGTACACGTCCTGAATTAAAAAATAAGTTGTGGGAAATCACAAATGCCCTACAAACTGGATTCAAAGATGCTGGATTTGACATCGGAGCAACAAACTCTCCTGTAACTCCTGTATTTATGAAAGGTTCTTTGGCAGAAGCTACAAACTTAACTTTTGACTTAAGAGAAAACTACAATATCTTCTGTTCAATTGTTATTTATCCAGTTGTACCTAAAGATGTTATCATGTTGCGTATTATCCCTACTGCAGCACATACCCTTGAAGATGTTAACTACACCCTTGAAACTTTCAAAAAGTTGAAATCTAAGTTAGATAATGGTGAATACAAAACAGATGAATTAGCAGCTGTTGAAATTGATAAGAAATAAAGTATAATAAACCGAAAAAAGGTGTAGTCATTCAATGATTACACCTTTTTTTTATGGATTAAACCTGCCCAATGTTATTTTTTCAAAGGCAAATTAACTTCTATTGTCAATACAGAGTCTACCCCATCCTTAGGATTTCCAATTCCATAATCAAATCGATTAAATGAAAAAGTAGAGTTAAGTATAGCTTTCTTTTTTTCCTCATTAAAACTGAAAGGAATTTTAATCGATCTTTTTATACCATGCATTTGCATTTCTCCAACAACACTA
The DNA here is from genome assembly GCA_947453545.1 of Flavobacteriia bacterium. Taxonomy (GTDB): domain Bacteria; phylum Bacteroidota; class Bacteroidia; order Flavobacteriales_D; family Crocinitomicaceae; genus CANHVK01. Next base: position 6,728 of record CANGHE010000115.1, on the reverse strand, counting down.
TATGATTCACCATTCTTCTCGAAAGAGGTAGAAGTAAAATCTATTGAAGGGAAAGCCTTTGAATCTAACCAATCTTTTTGTTGTATATGGCCATTCTGCATAGCATTCCCTGTGTTAACAGAAGTTGGATCAACAGACAATTTAAACGAAGCTTTCGATAAATCATTCTTGTCAAAGTTTACAACACCTGTAAACAATCCAAATTCACCTGCAACAGACTTATTAAAAAACTTAACAGAGTATTTCTTAGCTATTTTCCAAGCTTGATTCTCTTGAGGTGTAAAAGCAAACGCTACCCATACTATGGATAGCGTTGCAAAATATACGAATGATTTCGACATATTAATTTTTAGAGAATTCAGCAGTAGCATTAATTGTAACGATATCACTAGCAACCATATCTGGTAATTGCTCACCAACTTTGAAATCTTTACGATTGATTTTACCAGTTAATTTAAAACCAGCAACATTTTTCTTAGTCATTGGATGAACAACTTGTCCATTATAAGTAGCATCTAATGTTACTTGTTTAGTAATTCCGTGTAAAGTTAAATCACCTTTTACTTCTAAATTTTTACCTCCTTTACTTTTTACAGCAGTACTTTTGAAAGAAAATTTAGGTGTTGCAGCAGCATCCATCATATCCGCAGCTTTTAAGTGACCGTCCAATCCATCAAAACCAGTACTAACACTTGCAACATCACCAGATAATTCAAATTGTGCATCTGAAAAATCTTCTTTCGTTGCGCTTACTTTAGCTTCATATTTTGTGAAGTAACCAATCACTTCATTAATTCCTAAATGTGTAATACCAAAACCTACTCTAGAGTGTACTGGATCAATTGTCCAAGTTGCGCTTTCAGTTGATTTAAAAGAGAAAAGGGCGAATACCAACCCTACCATTACTGTAACTTTTTTCATTTTTTTGAAATTAAATATTTTATATTTTTATTTACCACGGTAAATATATATCAATTATTTTACACCGTTGTATTTTTTAACATTTTTTTTTGAATCTAATTAAGAAAACCAGACATCGCGTATCATCGCGTATCCAGCCGTTTCGTTTACCCGATGAATGATTACAGATTTACCGTTGGCTAATTCATCACGCATCACCGAAGAATCAATCGTTAAGTATAAAATTTGATTCTTGATATAGATATTTTTCGTTCGAACAAAAACTGCCCTCCCCATCATCTCTTCCCATTTATTCAAGACATCCATCTCTTTCATTCTTCCGTCTAATCGATATGCTTTCATCAACTTATCGATTACCTCTCCCAAGGTATTTTGATTGGAAATTCGTTTTCTTTCGTCCATTATTCTTCGATTTGAACTAATTGATGCATATCAATAATCTGGTGTGCTACATTGATTGCATTAAATATTGTGTCTACCCGGTCTTTATCTGTATCAGTAACCAACACTTGACCAAAAACATTATCGGAAACCAACTTCATTAGCTTGGCAACGCGTTGATTGTCTAATTTATCAAAAATATCATCCAACAGTAAAATTGGCTTCTTGTTCAATTGCTTCTTTAACCAATCAAACTGCGCTAATCGCAATGCTATGACGAATGACTTTTGCTGTCCTTGAGAACCAAACTTTTTAACTAAATGATCATTAATAGTAAACACAAAATCATCTTTATGCGTTCCGCCGTTTGTATAAGTTGTGATAGCATCTTTGCGTCTATTTAGTTCCAATAACTCATCAAAACTACACTCATTCAATTGCGACTTATATTCGAGCCTTACATGTTCACTCTTATCACCGATAAAATCATAGTAATATTGAAAGGTAGGTATAAAATCATTCAAAAAAGAAATTCTTTTCGCATAGATTTGAGTTCCAAAATGACTCAACTGTGCATCCCATACCTCCATACTTTCTCGTTCAAAAAAACCATTTTCATAAAACTGCTTCAAAAGCATATTGCGTTGATCGAGTACTTTGGAATATTTCACTAATAAATTCAAGTAATCTCTATCGAATTGAGAAATAATGCCATCCACCCATTTCCTGCGTACTTCACTACCTTCAGAAATCAAATCTCTATCGTAAGGTGAAATAATTACAGATGGAAATTCTCCGATATGATCTGCTAATTTCTCGTAAGTTGCCTTGTTGCGTTTAAATACTTTCTTTTCTCCAGCTTTTACACCACAATAAATATCGACATCGACCCCATCTACATCCCACTGCCCTTGTACAACGAAAAAACGTTCTCCAAAACGAATATTTTGTTTATCTACCGGATTCAGATAAGACTTGCACATACTCAAATAATGTACTGCATCCAATACATTTGTCTTACCAATACCGTTACTCCCTACAAAGCAATTCACTCCCTCATCAAGCGTAAAATCAGCTTGATCATAGTTTTTAAAATTGATTAAGGAAAGTCTTTTTAAATACATTATATAGTCTAATCTACCGATTCTCGTTTTAAATCTGACTTTTCTAAATCTACAACGATTGACCCAAAATCAACTGTAAACCAAGCTTCAAATACTTCCATCGTTCTTACTTCTGGCCAATATTCTTCCTCGTCTGTAATGCTAGACAATTCATTTTTGAAAATTTTCTTGAAATTCTTTTCCAATACAGGTTCAAAATCAAAAAAATCCTCTTCCACCAAATATACAGTTCCTTCTGTTGCGTCATCTGCATCAAAAGATACTTCTGTATTGTATTGATTCGCCCAATCCCAAAAAGCTTGTTTCGGATGAACTGTAATGTAACTTCTATTAACTATTTTCATTTTTTTCTATTGTCAATTGATTTTGAACTCATTAAACACGTGGATGTATCTGAAATACAATCGACCCACTCTGTTTTTTTATTTTTCTGTTGCAAGATACAATATTCCCAATGTTTACCGAAACCTAATTGATTAAATAATGTCAATAACTGAACTAATTTAATTGATTTGCGTGTTTCATAAAGCACAATACTTTTATCTTGTAACAAGATCAAAATTCCATCCGAACTCACTTTTACTTTATCTCCCAATTGGAAAGAAATACGCTTCGATCCAAACTGATCCAACCAATTAAAAAAAGTTTGTTCGGCAACAATGGAATCTTTGAATTTCCAATGCGAATATCGAATAGAATCTTCTGGACGTAATCCACTCCATTTTTCTGATTTAATTGGATGAAATCGATCAGGAAACATTTCCGTGTTATTACGAACTACTTTGGAATGGATAATTTGAAGACTATCAATTAGTTTTTTTGAAAACAAAGAAAGCGCGTCATAGTCGCTTACTTCGAGAATATTCAACGTTGTATCCCCTACTACACCTTCTTTATAACGTGTTGATGGACGAATTAACTCATCCATTGAAACCCCATTTTTTTGTCTTTCAGAACAAGCAAAACAAAAGAGTAAACTAAACAAAAAGAAATACTTCATAGTCAAATATCAATTAACAAAGGTACAACACAAACTTTGTTTAACACAGAAAAGCCAAGACTTTCATCTTGGCTTTTCACTTAAAATTAAACTAAAAATGACTCGTATTTTACTATTTTTCAATAAATAAAAAATATGCAATTAACACTAAATCAATAGCAACGCTTACTAATCCAGATCTCCAAATCCACTTCATCGGAGCTACTGCAAGTAGTAAACTCAATGTTGTCATTGTTGGTACAACAGTTAAAATCAATGTTCCTGTATATTTAATTGCTCCCAATCCTACAGCAATCCCTCCAACGCAACCAACAACTAATAAAATCATACTAATCAAACCAAATCTGTTGAATTCAGATTCTTTAATCATTCCTGCTTCTAAACTATTTGTGCTCATATCTCTACTATTTTTCTTTCTACAAAATTCAGAAAGTTTAAACGATTAGTTTTTGATTGAGATTAGCAAAAAAAATGATTTTTATCAGAAAAAGAAAAGCCGCAAGAATAATCTCACGGCTTTAATAAAATAATCAAATAATGATTTATGAAAGAGTATTTAAATACGTTTCAACATTTTTTTGTATTCGTGCTTCAATCGTTGTATTGTCAGCTTTTACAAAAGTAGTTCCCGAAATCTTTTCAAATAATTCAATATAACGTTCTGTTACTAATTGAACAAAATCCTCTGGCATATCAGGAATCACTTGTCCTTGTAACCCTTGGAAACCGTGATCAATTAACCATTGTCTCACAAATTCTTTCGACAATTGTTTTTGATCTTCCCCATTTGCTTGACGTTCTTCATATCCTTCAGCGTAAAAATAGCGAGATGAATCTGGTGTATGGATTTCATCAATCAAATACACTTTTCCATCGTGGATACCGAATTCATATTTTGTATCAACCAATAACAATCCACGCTCTTTCGCCATTTCTGTACCTCTTTGAAACAATGCTCGCGTATACGCTTCTAATTGCTCGTAAATATCTTTTGGTACATAATTGTTAGCTATAATTTCTTCTCTACTAATATCTTCATCGTGACCTGCATCCGCTTTCAAAGTTGGCGTAATGATTGGTTCAGGAAAACGGTCATTTTCTTTCAATCCTTCTGGCAAAGCAACACCACACAAAACTCTTTTACCTGCTTTGTACTCACGAGCTGCATGCCCTGCTAAATATCCTCGGATCACCATTTCTACACGGATAGGCTCACATTTCAATCCAATAGAAACCGTTGGATCTGGTGAAGCCACTAACCAATTAGGCACGATATCTTTCGTTGCATTTAAAAAAATGGTTGCTATTTGATTTAACACCTGTCCTTTGTAAGGAATTCCTTTTGGTAGTATATGGTCAAAGGCAGAAATCCTATCAGACGCTACCATCACAACTAAATCATTTTCAAGGGTATAAACATCTCTCACTTTTCCTTTGTAAACTGCTATTTGTCCTGGAAAATCAAAGTCGGTTGTACGAATTGTATTACTCATAAAATTATTTTTTTCTTACTATTTACTATAATTAATTAAGACACTAGACCGCTTCGCTTTAAGACATTAGACCTAAGACTGAATTTCTATTTGATTTAATTCAAGTCTGATGTCTAAGGTCTAATGTCTTTTAGTCTTCTTTGTTCTTTTTTTCTAAATTCTCTTTCTTTTCAAATGCATCAATGATTTTCTTCACCAATGGATGACGAATTACATCATTTTGTGTTAATCTAACAACACCAATACCTTCAACATCACGCAGAGCATCTAGTGCGTAGGCCAAACCTGACTTCTGTTTGCTTGGCAAGTCAATCTGTGACATATCCCCTGTGATTATAAATTGGGCTGTTTGTCCCATACGAGTTAGAAACATTTTCATTTGCATTACCGTTGCATTTTGTGCTTCATCTAAAATTACAAAGGCGTTGTCTAATGTTCGTCCACGCATAAATGCTAGTGGGGCAATTTCAATAATTCCAAACTCCATCATCTGTAATAGCTTTTCTGGTGGAATCATATCTCTCAACGCATCATACAAAGGCATCATATAAGGATCTAACTTTTCCTTCATATCCCCTGGTAAAAAACCAAGATTTTCTCCTGCTTCAACAGCAGGTCTTGTCAAAATTATTCTTTTAACCTCTTTTGCTTTCAATGCTTTAACAGCCAATGCTATTGCTGTATATGTTTTACCTGTACCCGCTGGACCAACTGCAAAAACCATTGCATTCTTACTCGCTTCGGTAACAAGTCGCTGTTGATTAATTGTTTTAGCTTTGATTTTTGAACCGCCATTCCCGTGTACTAACACCTCATCCCCTTGAACAGGTGGTTTCAACGATGGATCTTCTAATAAAATTTGCTCAATGATGTTTTCATTCAAGGTATTGAAGCGATGGAAGTATGCTATCAACTGTTCAATTTTTGATTCAAACTGTTGAATTACCTCATCTTCACCAAGTACAGTAAGTTGATTTCCTCTACCAACTATTTTTAATTTTGGATAATAACGTTTAAGTAATTGTAAATAAACATTATTAACACCAAAAAATTCTAAAGGATTAATCCCTTCTATCTCGATAACTTTCTCCAATAACCTGCTATTAAATGCTAAACTTCTGAAATTTATAGAATAAATCTTAATTTTGTCACAAAGTTATATTTTTTTGTCAATCGTCAGTCAAAATTTAAAGATGCAAATTATAACACTTACTACGGATATGGGAATGCGTGACCATTATGTTGCTTCAGTAAAAGGAGCAATCTTGACACGTACTTCCAATGTTAATATTATCGATATTTCACACGAAGTTCAGTCTTTTTCTGTGATTCAGGCTGCTTTTTGCATCAAAAATTGCTTTGAAGAATTTCCTGCTGGTACTATCCATATTGTTGGAGTAAATAGCGAGCCAATAATTAATCTCGATTCAGACCGCTTAAGCTCATATCCATCCATACTATTATACAAAGGACACTACTTTATAGGAAATGATAACGGATTTTTCAGTTTACTTGTCAATGATGATTCTTTCGAGAAGTTTTGGCGCTTAGATGATGTATTATCCAATAAAAATATTTTTAATTTCCCTACCAAAAACATTCTTGTTCCTGCTGCTTGTAAAATTGCGTTAGGCACAGATATTGATACTTTTGCTACACAAATGGAAGAATTTAAACGTCAAATTACCTTCCATCCGATTATTGAACCAAATGTCATCAAAGGGAATATTGTTCATATTGATCATTTCGGGAATTTGATTACCAATATTTCTAAAGAAACTTTTTATCAGTTCGGAACAGACATTCCTT
>CANGHE010000114.1 GCA_947453545.1 Flavobacteriia bacterium | reverse complement strand
TTCCCACTTTTTCTTTTCAGTCTCTAATTGTTCTTGCAATTTACGTTCGTCATCACGTAATTTAGCTGCTTCTTCATATTGTTGAGATTTAATAACCTCATTTTTCTTTTCTTTTAAAGCCTCTATTTGTGCTTCGATATCAATGATTTCTTTTGGAACATTGATATTAGTAATATGAACTCTAGAACCAACCTCATCCAAAGCATCAATAGCTTTATCCGGAAGATGACGATCACTTATATAACGATCAGTCAATTTAACACATGCAGCAATAGCTTCATCAGTAAAAGTAACCATATGATGATCTTCATATTTTTCTTTGATGTTATTCAAAATTTGTATTGTCTCATCAACCGTAGTAGGTTCAATTATTACCTTTTGAAAACGTCTTTCAAGTGCACCATCTTTCTCAATATACTGTCTATATTCATCTAGTGTTGTCGCACCGATAACTTGCATCTCTCCACGAGCTAAAGCAGGCTTGAACATATTCGAAGCATCCAATGAACCACTAGCACCTCCAGCACCAATAATAGTGTGAATTTCATCGATGAATAAGATAATATCAGGATTCTTTTCAATCTCAGCCATAACAGCTTTCATACGCTCTTCAAACTGACCTCTATATTTTGTACCAGCAACTAAAGAAGCCAAGTCTAAAGAAATAATTCTTTTATTAAAAAGTATTCTAGACACCTTACGCTGAACAATACGCAATGCTAACCCTTCAGCAATTGCACTTTTACCAACCCCTGGTTCACCAATTAGAATAGGATTGTTTTTCTTTCTTCTTGAAAGAATTTGGCTTACTCGCTCTATTTCTTTTTCACGACCAACAATAGGATCCAACCTTCCGGTTTCAGCCATTTTAGTTAAATCCCTACCGAAATTATCTAAAACAGGTGTTTTCGATTTTGGGTCAGCACTTTTACGTTGCGCTGCACCGAAGTTTTCTGATTCTTCATCGGAAGATCCAGGAAACTCAGCTCTTGGTAAATTTTCGTCTTTCATCATATTTTCTAATTCATCTCTAATAATATCATAAATTACTCCGTATTTATTCAAAACCGAAGTAGCTACACAATCTTCTTCTTTTAAAATCGAAAGTAATAAATGTTGTGTACCTATACTATCACTCTTGTATAATTTAGCTTCTAAAAATGACTTTTTAAGCACTTTTTCCGCTTGTTTCACAAGTGGAATATTTGCTGCTGAATCTAAGTTGACTAGCACATTTCTTTTCAACCCTAACTCCAATTCTATTCGAATTTTTTGTAAGTCTAAATTAAATGAACGAAGCAATTGTATAGCAGTCCCCTCTCCTTCACGTATTAATCCTAACAATATATGCTCTACACTGATAAAATCATTACCCAAACGAAGAGACTCCTCCCTGCTGTAACTAATTACATCCTTTACTCTTGGAGAAAACTTTGCTTCCATAATTCATATTTTGGTTTAAATAAACAAATACTTTGCCAAAAACAAAAGTAAAATTATAAATTGTTAATAACTCCTTTAATTTACGCAATTTTCCACAGATTTTTGTTAGTAAAATCAAACTTAACACTGTTTATTAAGTGATATAAATTACTATCTTCGAAACTTGCGTTTTTACACGTTTTTATTTTTCAAAAAACTAACTATTAGACTGAAAATATGGCAGATGGGGAAAAAATAATTCAGATTAACATTGAAAACGAAATGAAAGCAGCTTACATTGATTATTCAATGTCTGTAATCGTTTCTCGTGCACTACCCGATATTCGCGATGGTTTTAAACCTGTACACAGAAGAGTATTGTATGGTATGCAAGATTTAGGTGTATTCTCTAACAGACCTCATAAAAAATCCGCAAGAATCGTTGGGGAAGTTTTAGGAAAGTATCACCCACACGGAGATAGTTCTGTATATGACACTATGGTTCGTATGGCACAACCTTGGTCTTTACGTTATCCTCTTGTGGATGGTCAAGGTAACTTCGGTTCTGTTGATGGTGATAGTCCAGCTGCAATGCGTTATACAGAAGCAAGGCTTCGTAAAATTGCAGAAGATATGCTAGACGACTTAGAGAAGGAAACAGTAGATTTCCGTCCTAACTTCGATGATAGTTTGCAAGAACCTTCTGTATTACCGACAAAAATCCCAAACTTATTAGTTAACGGAGCCTCAGGTATTGCTGTTGGTATGGCAACAAATATGGCACCTCACAATTTAAGTGAGGTAGTTGATGGTTGTATAGCATATGTTGACAATAAAGATATTGAAGTTGAAGAATTACTGAATTATGTTAAAGCACCAGATTTCCCTACCGGTGGTATAATATATGGATACGAAGGTGTTCGCGAAGCTTTAACCACAGGGAGAGGTCGTATAGTAATACGTGCTAAAGCAGAGATTGAAGAAAGTAACGGTAGAGAACAAATTATAGTTACTGAAATACCATACCAAATTAACAAGTCAGAGTTAATCAAAAAAGCAGCAGAACTTGTTAATGACAAAAAATTGGAAGGAATTTCTGACATCAGAGATGAATCAGATAGAAATGGTATGCGTATTGTTTTTGAATTAAAACGCGATGCAATTTCCAATGTTGTACTTAATAAATTATACAAATTTACAGCATTACAAACTTCATTCTCAGTTAATAATATCTGTCTTGTTAATGGTAGACCAGAAATGGTAAACTTAAAAGATTTGATTTCTAATTTTATTGATTTCCGTCACGAGGTTATAATCAGAAGAACGAAATTTGATCTTCGTAAAGCGGAAGAAAGAGCACATATATTAGAAGGATTAATTATTGCAAGTGATAATATTGATGAAGTAATCAAAATTATCAGAGCATCTAAAAGTCCAGAAGAGGCACGCGAAAGTTTAATTGGAAGATTTAATTTGAGTGATCTTCAAGCTCGCGCAATAGTTGAAATGCGTTTGCGTCAATTAACAGGACTTGAGCAAGACAAATTACGTGCTGAATACGCTGACTTAATGGCATTAATTGCTGATTTAAAAGAGATTCTTTCAAATGAAGATCGTAGAATGCAAATCATCAAAGATGAATTGAACTACGTGAAAGATAAATATGGCGACGCACGTCAATCTCGTATTGAATATGCTGCTAGTGAAATGCGTATGGAAGATTTAATTCCAGACGAAGAAGTAATCATTACTATTTCCCACGCTGGTTATATCAAACGTACAAGTTTAAATGAATACAAGGTTCAAAATAGAGGTGGTATGGGATCTAAAGGTTCTACTACCCGTGATAAAGACTTCTTAGAACACTTATTTGTCGCTACAAATCATAATTACCTTTTGATCTTTACTGAAAAAGGTAGATGTTTTTGGATGCGTGTTTATGAAATTCCTGAAGGAAATAAATTAGCAAAAGGAAGAGCTATTCAGAACTTATTAAATATAGAGCAAGACGATAAAGTTAAAGCATATGTTAAAGTTCAAGATTTAACGGACAAAGAATACGTTGAAAACAACTTTATCATTATGTGTACGAAAGAAGGTGTTATCAAGAAAACTTCACTTGAAGCATATTCTCGTCCTCGTTCTAATGGTATTAATGCTATAACAATTCGTGAAAATGACGAATTATTAGAAGCTAAACTTACTGATGGTACTAATGAAATTGTATTAGCAACAAAATCTGGGAGAGCAATTCGATTCAATGAAGAAAAAGTACGTCCAATGGGAAGAAATGCTTCTGGAGTACGTGGAGTAACTTTATTAAGTGAAGAAGATGCTGTAGTCGGTATGGTTTGTGTAAAAGAAAATACATCAACTGTTCTTGTAGTATCTGAAAAAGGGTACGGCAAACGTTCATTCTTAAACGATCCAGAAGATGGTGAGCCAGTTTATAGAATTACCAACCGTGGAGGTAAAGGTGTTAAAACGATTAATATTACTGACAAAACAGGACCATTATTAGCTATTAAAAATGTTTCGGATGAGGATGATTTAATGATTATTACGAAAGCTGGTGTTACAATTCGTATGCACGTAGATACATTACGTGTCATGGGAAGAGCTGCTCAAGGTGTTCGTTTAATTAATCTTAAAGGTTCTGCATCAATTGCTGCAGTTGCAAGAGCACCAAGAAGTGAAGATGAGGAAGAGTTAGACGAAGAAACACTAAATGAAATCGACTTAAACGCAGCTCCTGAAACGCTTGAAGATAATTCGAACGAAGAAGAAACAGGATCTGATGAATAACTTTTATATTTAAACAATTAATACTAGCCATGTAATTTACCACTAAAAAAAGTAATTACATGGCTTTTTACTTTTATTAACCAATACATAAAAATTATGAAAACATCTTTAGGTTTAAAAACATTAGTTGCAAGTTCTTTGCTATTAGGATTTAATTCTATAGGACAAAAATTAAATGAAACTTCTGCTGCTACTGAATTCAAAAAATACTCCAAAGCTAATGCTTTAGGCGATATTGAAACAGCTCAAAATTCATTACTAAAAGCAAAAAGTTATATCGATCAAGCTGCAGACAATGCAGAAACTAAAGAAAGTGCGAAAACACTATTCTATAAAGGTGAAATATATATGGCTCTATCAAATTCTAATTCAAAAGAAATTAATTCTTTAAAAGCATTTGAAACTGCAGTAGAATCATACAAAAAGGGTTTTTCAATTAGTGATAAATTTGATGGTGATATAACAGAATCTATTTATAATTTAAAACAAAAATATGATAACCAATCATACAAATTTTACAAAGATTCATTATATGAAAAAGCTGCAAACTCATACTTTCAAACAGCTAATATTATGGAAGCTATAGGTGTCATTGACAGTACTGCTTTATATTATTCTGGGGTTTCAGCGAATGAAGCTAAGCTTAATGGATTTGCTGCAGACAGATTTAAAAAGTGTGCGGAAATAGGGTACAAAATTCCAAATTCATATATATACGCATCACAAGCTCTTAGAAAAGAAAAACGTTTTCAAGAGGCAAAAGAATTAATCAATTTAGGACGTAAGAAACTTCCAAGTGACAAAGGGCTTTTACTTGAACTTGTAAATACATCTATTGAGACTGGCGATACTAAAGGAGCTGAGGCAAGTCTAGTAGAGGCTCTAGCCGCTGATCCAACAAACAAACAATTATATTATGTAATTGGAACAATTTACATGGAGCTTAAACAAAATGATAAGGCTGAAGAGGCTCTAAATAAAGCCATTCAATTAGACCCAGACTATGCAGATGCACAATACCAATTAGGAGCACATTTATTGACCGTTGCTTCTGGAATAAAAGAGGAGGCGAGCAGATTAAAATTTGGGGATCCTAATTATGAAAAAATGATTTCAAAAAGTGATGAAGTTTATAAAAAAGCTCTTATTCCATTAGAAGCATATATAACCAAATCTCCAAATGATAAAGAAGTATTAAACATTCTTTCTCAAATTTATAAATCATTGAAAAATACTGCTAAAGCAATTGAGTATAAAAAACGTGCTGAAGCTATTAATTAAAAGGAGTTCAAACAAAAAAGTCCGTTCATTTAATTATGAACGGACTTTTTTGTTTACATAAAATCTGACTCTTATTCAAATTTGCTTATTACCTTTAAACTTTTTAAAAACATAGTTATGTCTATTAAACAACTACAACTCCATAAAGCAAAATTAGGTTCTATACAACGATTTCATCCCTGGGTATTTTCTGGAGCAATACATTCCGACACAACTAATATAGAAGAAGGAGAAATTGTTGATGTTTGTGATCATCGTAACCAATTTATAGCAAGAGGTCATTTTCAACCTAGCACAATTGCTTTTCGAGTTCTCAGTTTTGAAGATAGACCGATAGATCAAACATTTTTTAACGAAAAAATTATCACAGCAATTGAATTAAGAAAAAGATTAAACTTAATCAATGACAATAACAATATCGTTCGTCTTATTCACGGAGAAGGTGATTCTTTACCCGGACTGATTATAGACTACTATGCAGGTGTTGCCGTAATACAATGTCACAGTGTAGGCATGTTTTATGCTTTAGATTATATTGCAAATGCATTGAAAAATGCATTGAAAGATGAATTAATCGCTGTTTACTCAAAATCAAATGATACTTTACCTGCTCGTATTCAAGCAGAAAATAAATATTTATTTGGCAATGTTGAAACACCTCATATTGCTATTGAAAATGGAATACAATACAATATTGACTGGATTAACGGACAAAAAACCGGTTTTTTTATTGATCAAAGAGAAAATAGAAGTTTAGTAAAAAAATACGCAAAAGGGAAAAAAGTATTAAACACATTTTGTTATTCCGGAGGATTTAGTCTTGCAGCTATTGCAGGTGAGGCAACTTTAGCACATTCACTTGATAGTTCTAAAAAAGCGATTGAATTAACTGATGCAAATGTAGTACTTAATAGAATGACTGATAATCACAAATCTATTGTAGCTGATACAATGGAATATATAAAAGAATTGCCAGAGCAGTATGATATAATAATTCTTGATCCACCGGCATTTGCCAAACACAAAGAAAAACGCCATAAAGCGATTCAAGGCTATAAACGTTTAAATGCTCACGCAATTAGACAAATCAAACCTGGAGGATTAATTTTCACCTACTCTTGTTCACAGGTAGTTGACAAATACTTATTTACCAATACAATTATAGCCGCTGCAATAGAGAGCGGTAGAAAGGTGCGTATATTAGAACAATTACACCAACCAGCAGATCATCCTATCAATGCATTTCACCCAGAAGGAGAGTATTTAAAAGGATTATTAATTGAAGTAGAGTAAATATAGCTGCAAATTAATGCTTGATTTAAAATATAAAACAATACTAAGTGTAGCGATTCCCCTCATGGTTTCTTCATTTATTCAATCAATTGTTTTAATTACAGATGCAGCATTTTTAAGTAGGTACAGCACATTAGCATTTGATGCGTGTGGAAATGCTGGTTTGATATATGTAACAATATTCATTGCGTTAGCAGGCATGAGTGATGGTATTCAAATATTAATTGCTAGACGAATTGGTCAGGATAAACAAGATGCTATTGGTAGAATCTTTGGAACGTCAGTTTCTACTATTGCACTTTTCGCTAGTATATTATTTGTTCTTTCGTATTATATTATGCCACAATTACTTCCACTCTATTCAAAACATCAAGATTTAGCACAAGCGCAGATTTCTTTTTTATCCATTCGGAGTTACGCTTTATTTTTCACGATTGGGAGTTTGCCTATTCAAGCTTTTTTTTTAGCGACAGGTAAAACATGGGTAGTACTAGTTAGCTCTATTATTATTGCTGTTAGTAACATATTAATGGATTACGTTTTCATTTTTGGTTTAGGAACGAGTATAAAGAGTATGGGTATTGAAGGTGCAGCATTAGCATCAACCTTAGCTGAAGGGTTAGGGATGATATTCTTAATTATATATTTAATATTTGCTAAGGAACGTAAAGACTATAAATTATTTCATCATTTCTCATTTCAACTAAAATCATTTATTGAAATATTAAAGGTTGGAACGCCTCTATTATTACAAGGCTTTATGGCTTTTATGGTTTGGACAATCTTTTTTACCTGGATTGAACAAATGGGAAAAGATGAGTTAACTATTTCACAAAATATAAGAGCAATCTACTTTTTAGCTTTTGTACCTATACTAGGATTTGCTGCTACAACTAAAACATATATATCACAATATATCGGCAGAAAAGATTTTGACGCACTCAAAACCATTCAGAAACGAATACAATTACTCACAGTTATTTTTGTGTTGGTATTTTTTCATGGCGCATTTTTATATCCTAAGCAAATGGTATCATGGATAAATCCTAATGAACACTACATTAATAAAAGTTCAGAAATTCTAAGATATGTAGCAGGATCATTCATCGTTTTCAGCCTTATATCTGTTAAATTTCAAACAGTAAATGGTTCTGGTAATACAGTTGCGAGCTTCTTTATTGAATTATTAAGTGTTAGTGTGTATATTACGTTTAGTTATTGCTTTATCAAAGTTTGGAAAACTGATATTTTTTGGGTTTGGAGTGTTGAATATATCTATTTTGGTTCATTAGGTATTTTTTCAATCGCCTACCTTAAATTATTCAAATGGAAAAATAAAAAATTATGAATCAAAAAGATTTTCGTGTCGTTTTT
>CANGHE010000113.1 GCA_947453545.1 Flavobacteriia bacterium | reverse complement strand
TATACAAATGCTTTAGGTAAAACAGTTTTAATTTTACATCAAGTTTGGGATGGTCAAAGTAAGTGGTACGATATGGATAGAGATTCATTGATTTATTCAAATGGATTATTAGTTGAAAATTATCATCGTTATAGACATCAAGGCGGTATTGATATGTGGGGATTTGTATATAAAGAAGTCTATCTAAACAATTCATTTGGGAAAATTGATGAACATACTACTCTGTATTGGGATTCAAATATTAAATCTTTTACTTTAGATAATAACACCAATAAAGAGTGGTTTGTATATTACCAATTTCAGAATTTAACAAAAATATCTTCCAAACGTTATGATGTTCAAACACAATCATATCTATTCTTAAGTGAGGTTTATAAGTATTACAATTATGCTAATCTTGGGTTGAACAATTTGAATACAAAAGGAATCAATGTGTATCCAAATCCTTTTATAAATGACTTCACGATTACATCAACTAATCCTAATGTAGAATTTGTCAATCTTTCTGGTCAAACTATAAATCTTGAAAAAACGGTGAATGGAGATATGATAGAATTTCAAACCAGCCAACTTCCGAAAGGTGTTTATTTTTTAATAGATAATGAAACTACTAAGTCATACAAGTTGATAAAGGAATAAAATATTTGATAGATAAATAAAAAAAAGAGCCGAATCGGCTCTTTTTTTTATTTATCTAATCCCTTCGTTTGTAGGTATTCTTCCAAGGAAGCATCATCAGAAAATAGCACTTCTCTGGCTTTACTACCTTGGAATGAACCAATAATATTAAATGCTTCCAATTGGTCAACAATTCTTCCAGCTCTATTGTACCCTAATTTTAATTTACGTTGCAATAAACTTGCAGAACCTTGTTGATGCATAACAACGATACGTGCAGCATCAGCAAACATTGGATCTACTTCACTTACATCAAAATTGTTGTCGTCACCGCCGCCTTCTCCAGTGTATTCTGGAAGTAATAAAGCACTTGGGTAAGCGCGTTGATCACCAATGAATGCACATATTTCTTCAACCTCAGGAGTGTCAACGAATCCACATTGTAAACGAATCATATCGGATCCTGTTGAAATTAACATATCCCCACGACCGATTAATTGATCAGCCCCAGACGTATCTAAGATAGTACGTGAATCTATTTTTGATAACACCCTAAATGCGATACGCGCAGGGAAATTGGCTTTAATCATACCTGTAATTACGTTAACTGAAGGTCGCTGAGTCGCAACAATTAAGTGAATACCAATAGCACGAGCAAGCTGTGCAATACGTGCAATAGGATGCTCAACCTCCTTGCCAGCAGTCATAATCAAATCGGCAAACTCATCGATTAATACTACAATGTAAGGCAAATAACGATGGCCTTTCTCTGGATTCAAGCGACGTGCTATGAATTTCGCATTGTATTCTTTAATCGTACGAACTTGTGCTTGTTTTAGCAATTCATATCGTTCATCCATTTCAATACACAAAGAGTTCAGTGTATTTACTACTTTGGAAGTGTCAGTAATAATTGCATCTTCTTCTCCTGGAAGTTTTGCTAAAAAGTGTCTTTCGATACGGTTGTATAGTGTTAACTCTACTTTCTTAGGGTCAACTAACACGAATTTAACTTGTGCAGGGTGTTTTTTGTAAAGGATTGAAACCAAGATTGCATTCAAACCTACTGATTTACCTTGACCTGTAGAACCTGCCACTAGTAAGTGAGGCATTTTAGTTAAGTCAAAAGTATATGTTTCGTTCGTAATTGTTTTACCTAATACTACAGGTAATTCAAAATCAGAATTTTGGAATTTTTCTGAAGCTATAAGAGAACGCATTGAAACCATTTGAGGATTACTATTAGGTACCTCAATACCAATAGTTCCTTTTCCTGGGATTGGCGCAATAATACGAATACCCAATGCAGATAAACTTAAAGCGATATCATCTTCTAAGTTTTTGATTTTAGAAATACGAACACCAGGTGCAGGAATAATTTCATACAATGTAACTGTTGGTCCAACCGTAGCTTTGATTTTTGAAATTTCAATTTTGTAATGCATCAAGGTTTCAACAATTTTGTTCTTATTGTCTTCTAACTCTTGTTTACTTACACTAACCTCAGTGTTTCCTCCCCAATCTCTTAATAGTTCAATAGATGGTAATACATAACTCGCTAAATCAAGTTTTGGATCATAATCGCCATATTCTCTGCGTAAATCATCCGTTTCACTATCAGATAGAATTTCATCTTCTTCTGGTATTTCAACAAGAAATTCTGAGTCAGGGACTATAGGTGCTGTAAAAGGCGCTTCATTAATAGTCTCTTGCGGAATTTCAATAATAAAATCATCATCTTCGTTCATAGGAGTGATAACCGGTTTGGTATGATCTACATCAAAGGTATGAACCGAATCCAAATCTGTAATGAAAGTATCTTCTTGTGCGGTGATGTTATTGGTAACAATTTCATCATCTGCATCATCATCAAAATGTACTGGTTTTGCAATATATTCAGAGATGATGTCTTCATCTTTAATTGGATTGATGATATTCAGGTCATCTGGTGTTACGGTAGTTTTGATGCGTAATTTGTTTTGATTTTCATCATCTACTAAACTCTCATCCTCCTCTTCGTCTATATCGTCCTTAGCGAAATGTTGTAATAAATTAGCAAAGGCTTCTTTAAAGTTTGGATTGTACAGAATAACTAAAATAGCATATAGAAGTACTAAAAGGAAAATTAATGCTCCGAATTTCCCTACTGTAAAAGTTAACCAATGGTTTACATAATATCCAAAAGAGCCACCAACGTAATTCACTAAATTAGCAAAATATCCTAAAAACAACGAAGACCAGATTAGCCAAACAGAACTACTAAAAATAGTCTTTCTTATCGGGAGTAAATGGTAATTTGTCAGTAGTTTAACACCAATTAAAAATAATAGAAAGGGAAAAACAAAGGAAGATACACCGAAGCAGTTAAAGATTAAAAAGTGAGAAATCCAAGCTCCAATTTTTCCATTCCAATTGGCAACCGTTTCAATATTTGACTCGAACAAAAACTCCCATAATCCTTTACCAATAACACGATTTTGATCTTCCGTCCAGGTAAATAAGTATGATATACACGCTAAAAAGGTATAAAAAGAAAACATAATCAAAAGTGCTCCAATAATTGTTGATGCTCTTTTTTTATCCCATCGTTGAGTTAATCTTTCTGTGATTGTTTGTTTTTCACCTTCTTCTTTTTCAACCTTTTCTTTGGCTTGTTTCCTAGGTTTTTTAGGGGTGATTATTTCAGATTCAAATTGATCTTTTTTTCTATATACGTTTTCTTCAGACATCTTTCTTGTAAATCTATCTTACGAAGATACAATCATAGTGGGTTTGAATTTTAATAAAAATGATTATGTATAAACACTCAAATGTTAGTTTTGTTAAGGGTTTATTTGCTTATTTTTTCAATGAACTCTGAAAAACTAATACGTTCATAGTCTTTACCAAATAAAAACGTTGTTGCAGGTAGTTTAAGTGGTTCCATTTTGCGCAGAGTGTAGCGTAACAATCCATTTTCTGTAGCAACGTAGTATAAAGTAGGTAAGCCTGATATTCCTTTTAATATATCAAGATAGATTGGGTTGTATTCATTTGTATAATAACACTTTAAAGGGAAGGGATAGTTTTTAGACTTTACCACCACCTGCTGTGATTTAATTCCAGCAATCTTTTTTTTCTTTTTGGTTAATTCGAATGTATATTTACTTGCGCTGGTATCCTTAGAAATGAATTGTTGAATTGCATATTTTTTACTGTTAAACTCAAGTAGTACGTATTGTTTTTGTAATCCTAAATGTCTTAATAATGTTTGTTTTCCTAAACTTGCGGATTCACTATCGGTTCTTACGATTGTGTCGTTTGTATAGATGTGTACCATCGAGACAAATTGCGCTTTTTTTAAGGTAGAATCCACTTGTTCAACGCTGTAAGTCAATATTCCTTCGAAAGGTTTGTATTGTTGATTGAATGCGAAATGAGTGAGAAAACAAATAGAAATTACAAGGATGTGTTTCATTAGGTAGCGGTATTCGTTAAGATATATTACTTTTGTTACTTCAGAATCGAATTATGCATAAAGATATAACTTTTCTATTAAATCCGTCAGAAATCACTGCGGGTACAAGAGGGGCTTCATTGGGCCCAGCAGCGTTAATTACTGCTGCGAGAAAAAATAAAAGTAAACTTTTCGGAGAACACGAAATAGTGGCTATTCCTGACTGTAACTATTTGTTAGACAGAGATACCAAATATACCTACGCAAAAAATATTGAAGGCTTAACAGAGGTCTTTAAACATACCGCGGATAAGATTAAAGACATTTACAATAAGGGTAATTTCCCTTTTGTACTTTCAGGTGATCATGGTTCTGCTGGTGGAACAATTGCGGGGATTAAAAGTGCTTTTCCAGATAAAAGATTGGGGGTAGTTTGGATTGATGCGCATGGAGATATCCATTCTCCTTATACAACTCCATCTGGGAATATGCATGGTATGCCGCTTTCAACTGCTTTGAATGAAGATAACCTACCTTGCAAAGTAAATGAAATTTCATCGGAGGAAAAAAATCTGTGGGATGAATTAAAAGGGTTACATGGAATTACACCGAAAATTTTACCTGAGGATTTGATTTTTATAGGTGTGCGTGACTTGGAAGAACAAGAAATAGCTGTTATCAATCGATTGAATATTAAAAATTTCGAAGTTGAGGAGGTAAGAAATAAAGGGGTTAAAACAGTTGTTGATGAAATTATAGATCGCTTGCATACCTGTGATTTAATTTATATTTCATTCGATGTTGATTCGATGGACCCTGTTTATACATCACATGGAACTGGAACTCCTGTTGATAATGGATTATTTCCTTTAGAGGCAGAAGAAATCATGATTGGTTTAACAAAATCAGGTAAAGTTTCATGTATAGAATTTGTTGAAATTAATCCTTGTTTGGATGAGAAGATAAATACCATGGCTGAGGTGGCTTTTGGATTAGTGGAGAAATTAGTAGCTGAAGTGAAAGCATAATTATGGAAAATAAAATCAAACAATTATTGGTATCAAAGGCAGTCGAGTTTTTTGGTACAACGATAGAAGAGAAAAGTATACAATTTCAGGTTACAAGAAAAGAGTTTGAAGGCGACTTTACTTTGGTAGTTTTCCCTTTTGCTAAATTATGGAAAATGTCTCCTCAGGATGCTGCAAACAGAATGGGAGAGATTGTATTGAATGCGTTTGAAGAGATTGAAAGTTACAATGTAATTCAAGGGTTTTTGAATTTATGTTTGTCTAATGCCTATTGGAAAAGTGTGTTAACAGAAATTGATAAAGACACTCATTTTGGTATTGCGACTCCTGATTCAAAGGGAACTGTATTAGTTGAATATTCTTCTCCAAACACGAATAAACCATTGCATTTAGGTCATTTACGAAATAATTTTTTAGGTTATTCTGTTGCTGAAATACTGAAAGCAAATGGGCATAAAGTAGTTAAAACACAAATAATCAACGATAGAGGGATACATATTTGCAAAAGTATGTTGGCGTGGGAACGTTTTTCTCCGTTGAATGAAAATGGTGAACGTGAAACACCAGAAAACACCGGGTTAAAAGGGGATAAATTAGTGGGGAGGTACTATGTTGCCTTTGATAAATATTTTAATGAAGAAGCAAAGTCAATCATCGCAAAATGGGTACAAGGTGATTTTGAAGGTTTTTCAGAGCATGTTATAAATGAGTATAAGAAGTTTTCGCTAGCGAAAGAAGGGAAGGATGAAAAAGCGCAAGCTGATTTAGATGCAAAAATTAAAGATTTAGCCAAAAATGAAACTTCTTTATTGAGAGATGCTAAAGAAATGTTGGTTAAGTGGGAGGCGCGTGATCCACAAACCTATTTGCTTTGGTCAACTATGAATGGTTGGGTTTATGAAGGATTTGCAACTACATATGAAGCAATGGGAGTGAATTTTGATCGTTTGTATTACGAGTCTGAAACTTATTTATTAGGTAAAGAACTTGTAACTGAAGGATTAGATAAAGGTGTTTTTTTTAAAAAAGAGGATGGTTCTGTTTGGGTTGATTTGACTGCAGATGGAATGGATGAAAAATTGCTTTTACGTGGGGATGGAACAGCGGTATATATGACACAGGATTTAGGTACTGCGTTGGATCGTAAAAAAGATTTTCCAGATTTAGAAGGTGTTGTTTATACAGTTGGAAATGAGCAAGATTATCATTTTAAAGTTCTTTTCTTGGTATTAAAGAAATTGGGGTATGCTTGGGCTGATAAATGTTATCATTTGTCCTATGGTATGGTTGATTTGCCTTCTGGTAAAATGAAATCACGAGAAGGTACGGTAGTAGATGCTGATGACTTGATGAATGAAGTCGTACAAAGTGCAAAAGAAATGACAAGCGAACGCGGTCATTTGGAAGGTATGTCGGAGGATGAAAAAGAAAATTTATTCCGTCAAATTGGAATGGGTGGATTGAAATATTATTTATTGAAGGTTGATCCTAAAAAACGAATGATGTTCAATCCTGAAGAATCGATTGAGTTGAATGGTAATACTGGGCCTTTTATACAATATGCGCACGCGCGTATCAATTCTTTGCTATTAAAAGCTGGAGAAATGAATAGTTTTGAATCGGGTGTATTGGGTTCAGACGAAAAAGAGATATTGAGAGTGCTAGCGCAATATACAAACGTAATAAAGGAAGCAGGGAAAGAATATTCTCCTGCATTGCTTGCTAACTATGCATTTGAATTAGTTAAGGCTTTTAATCATTATTACCAAGCTGTGCCTATCTTAATTGAGAAAGATTTAGCAACAAGAGATTTAAGATTGGTGTTGAGTAAAAATGTTTCTAAAGTTATCGCTTCTGCATTATCCTTATTAGGAATTCAAGCTCCGTTGAAAATGTAATAGATTTGAATTTACATAAAACAAAAAAGGACGATTAGAATCGTCCTTTTTTGTTTTAAATAGAAACTAAAAATTACATTTCTTTAGTTGATGGTGCAGCTTTAGGTTCTGCAGCCTTTGTTTCTGGTAATACAGTACCTTTAATTGTTAATACGATTGGTTCACCAACATTTGTTGTAACAGTAATAGTTTTTGTAAACTGCCCTACACGTTTTGTGTCGTATTTTACAGCAATTTCAGAAGATTTTTTAGGTGCAACTGGCGCTTCTGGTTTTTTTGCTGTTGTGCATCCACAACTAGTTTGAACGTTACTTACAATGATTGGTTCTTTTCCTGTGTTTTTAAATGGAAAAGAAAACGTCTCGTCAGATCCAAATGGAATATTTGTACGTTCAATAGATAATGTCTTGAAAGTTATAGGACCTTTTTTTGATTTTTTAGTCTCTTTTTTCACTTCTTCATGCTTGTGATTTGGATCATTATGATCATGGTCTTGAGCATTTACATGCATATAAGTTCCTAGACATAGGAAAGCAACAGCAATTATTTTTTTCATATTATTTTATTTTTCTAATACAAGTTTACAATTTTTATTGATTAAAAAGAGGTAATTATATTTTTTTAGTAAAAATATCCTTTGATAACATCTGCGATAGAAGAATAAGTATTAGCTAAAATTGTGTCTATTTTAGAAACTTTTTTCCATGAAACTTTTGTTATCCCTTCTTCTAATTGTGGAGTGCCTATTTTGGGTCCAGTGTAATTAACTGCAAACCAATACGTTTTTTTTAATGTATCAATTCCCTTCATTTGATAGGTATGGTAAGTAATAGTAATCGGTTTTTCAATTGAAATATTTGTAATACCACATTCTTCTTCTATTTCACGTAATGCACCAGCTTCAGGACTTTCATTTCCTTCGAGTTTTCCTTTCGGAATATCCCAACAGCCATTTCGTTTAATAAACAAATATCGCTCTTTACGTTTTACTATACCTCCGGCAGCTTCGATTTTTTCGTGGTTATCAAAAAACAATTGAAAGGTTTCTTGTGGATCTTCACAGAGTATGTGTAATCCAATATCTGTAGGGATTGATTTTAACAAAAAGGTAACCTGCGCTTTATCAGCAAGTGCGAGGCCTTCTCGGATAAAAAAACCATCAAAATTTGACATTTCTTTCAAGGAAATGAAAAATAGTGGCTTATTTTGAATAAAAACTTTATACATTTGTGGTTATGATTTTAAATAACGACAGAGCTCTTAAAGTAGCCGAATTTTTACTGCAAATTAAAGCAATTA
>CANGHE010000112.1 GCA_947453545.1 Flavobacteriia bacterium | reverse complement strand
TTAATGTGATTGAGCCTGTTTCAGATGCGCCAGCAGTATATGTTGCTGTTGCTGGGTTAGTTGAATTCGTCCAGCTTCCTGCTCCACCTGACCATGTTCCACCTGTTGCGCTTCCTCCTACTGATCCGCCCATAGCTGCTGAGGTTGCTCCTTGACAGATTGCTGCCAATGCTGCACCTGCTGATGCTGTTGGGTTAGCGTTTACGGTAATCGTTTTGGTTGTTGATGTTATTCCACAACTTCCACCACTGGTTGTTAAGGTTAATGTGATTGCTCCTGTTTCAGCGGCACCTGCGGTATAGGTTGCTGTTGCTGGATTAGTTGAATTTGTCCAACTTCCTGCTCCGCCTGACCATATTCCACCTGTTGCACTTCCTCCTACTGATCCACCCATAGCTGCTGAGGTTGCGCCTTGACAAATTGCTGCCAATGCTGCACCTGCTGTTGCAGTTGGCCCAGCAGTAATATTAACTGTAACAGCCGTACGTGAACTTTCACAACTTGAAACTGTTTGACTTGCATAGTAAGTCGTTCCATTTACAAGTGCAGTAGTTGTTGCTAAAGAACTCCCCCCTTCTATAGCTGCATACCACAATATTCCTGTACCCGTGGCACTTAAACTAGCTATTGTTGCTCCAGTACATAATGTTTGAGTAGCTGTTGCGGTAGGAGGAGAGGGTGCGGTACAAGGAAGAACTGTAGACGCACATGTTCCAGTAAATCCAGGATATATTGGTACCGAAGAATATGTTGGAGAATTATAATCTAAAAAATATCCAGCTGCAGGACCTGAAGGAGATCCAGAATAACTGATTGAAAGCGAACCAGCGTTTCTAATAATTTGATTTACAGATGAATTGAAAGTGGAGTTAAAAATAGTTGTTGTTCCTCCATTAACATAAATATCATTTCCAGTATTTGATCCTTTATTTCCTCTAAATACACATGAATCAACAGTTACCGTACCACCTTTCACACCTATAGCCCCTCCATAAATAGCTACAGATGAATTTGTTGTTGTTGATATTATAGATCTCTTTAAAGTAAACGTACCACCATCAATTCTAATACACCCCCCTGGTGTACCTGCTCCAACTGCTGCAGTCCAATTATATGAATTATTATAGAAGTAACAATCATATATTTTCAATGTACCATTTACTTGATAAATTGAAGCACCATTTTTACTACTAGTTATTGAATTTTTTTCAAATCTCGAATTATATACATTTACAGTTCCATTTTCAACTAACAAAGCTCCTCCACCGTACGAAGAAGCTGTTCCATCTCGAGAATCACCATAAAACATATAATCGTATATATTCACTATGGTCGTTGCTCCAAGAACTCTAACCCCTCCACCAGTTCCTGAGGCGTCATTACATGTTGTACCTCCACCGCTTATATATACATTTGCACCACTGTTAATTATATATGGATATGAATCAGATGATGATGAACCTGTACCATTCCCACCATGAACTACGTTAATTAACTTGATACCTGTTTTGTTTGCTGCTACTTCAATTACATGTGCTGTTGGTGACCCTCCAGAACCATCATTTTGATAATTTTTAATCTGAATATCCCTGATAACTGTATTATTATCATCAATATTCATAAAATATTTATCCGGCCCTTTTCCATCAATTATTGTTTTGGATGCACCTGCCCCCATAATTACAACCCCATTTATTGGGCTAGAAAGTTTTAAATCTAAATCATTATAAGTTCCTGCATCAATGAAAATCGTGTCCCCAAACGCAAAAACACCTCCATATGTAGACAAAATATTTGATAATGAAGTTTTTGGAGCTCCTGGAGACTTGCCATTTCCTGCTCCACCAATAGCACTACAATAAATATCACCTGTTGTCAAAGCGTCATTAACATAGTAATTCGTTGCATATGTTTCAAATGAGAATGAAATAAAGCATATCAAAAAAAATAATATTTTATATAATTTCTTCATAGTATATAGTCAAAAAAAAATAACAACACTCTACAGCTTGAGTATTGCAAAAATTCATATTTAATTTAAGTAATTCAAAGATAAACGAATATCCAGAAATCACTGTTACTTTGTAATTAATTCTAAATAACCAACTTCGGGTTGTTCTCCATTTTTTTTATCTATTATATAGTAGTACGTACCTGCTGGAAGTTGGTTGCCTGTACTATTACCCTTATTTGCAATTCCATTCCAATCATCTGTATATGGAACTTTACTTTCATAGACCATATCACCCCACCTGTTATATATTTTTACTTGCACTTGAGAAAATGTACTAGCAAAATCAATTTCCCATACATCATTATTATTATCATTATTTGGTGTTAATAACTGACTTATCTTTAATTCTTTACAGGGTACATTTAATGTCGTATCAAATTGACATTGTTTCATGGAACTTTCTTTAATTCGAATATAATATATACCACTGTTTATAATATGCTTATCCGAATTAATTACCTCATCATTAATTTTAAATTCATATGGAGCAAAACCCCCATCATAATCTACTTTAATAACGCCATTTTTCAATCCACAAGTAGGTTCTAAAACTGATATTTTAGGTTGTGTTTTAACTATAAATACGCGAACTTTATTTTTAAGTGATTCACACTTTGTCATTCCATTTATATATGATACATAATATGTTCCTTGTTCTAGTTCAATATTATTACTCAATTCAGTTTTTGAATTTGGTAAGTCGTACCACTTATATTCATTTCCAGAGGGAAATAAAGAATCAATAATTAATTTATTTCCAAAACAATAATATAATGAATCATAATCTGAAAAATCAATTGGAGAATGCTGTTTATCAGACACTACATTAATCTTTAACTTTTGAAAACTTTCACAACCTAAAAATTGTGAGGCATAATAAATACCTTCCTTAAGTTTATCTATAGTTTTTAACTTATTTCCATTATTGTCATACCATATAATAGTTGCCCCATGAGGTTGTAGATTTGAAATGGTTGGGTTTAATTCACTTGGACATATATATTGAACTAAACTCCCAATAGGAGGCGCAACTGTAGGAGCAAAAATTTTAATTTGTAATTTTTCACTCTCACATCCATCAATTGTTTGTGTGCAAAAATAACTTATATCATTTGCAATTGGATCATGTAATGGGTTTAACAAAACAGAATTAATATCATACCATCTTATAAATTGTCCGGAAACACCTTTAATGTCACCAACTTTTGGATTCGCGATACAAACAGTATCAATTGATGGACCAATTGGTAAAGGAATAATATCTTTAATGTCTATTGTGAAATTTGTTTCAACTTTCAATGGACATATATCTGAAGACTCGTTTTTTAAAATATAAACTCCAGGAATACTATTCTTGATATCTAATTTTCCTGAAATAGAATCAAACTTCAAACCTAACTTGTTAACAGACAATTTGCCAATTCCAGATCCGTTCTTTAATTGAGGATACGCATAATCTTCAGTAATACAATAATTTTTCTGATATATAACATCCGTTTTACATGCAGGACATGGAAGAAATTTTTCAGCGAACTTCTGCTCACATCCTTGATCATCTTGTATTGAAAAACTATATAAATCACCAGGATTTAAAAGAGAAATCTTTAATTTTTCACCAAGTAAAAGTTGTTGTTTATTTAAGGAAGCTGTTAGAGGTAAAAAAGAATGTATATTGTAATATCCTCCATAAAATTGGGGATTCCCCCCATTAATAGTTAACTCAGAAGTACCAAGCATACAGTCTTCAACTTTTGTAATTGATATCTTATTTGAATACTTCACTTTAAAAGGTGTGCCTGCGATTTGGCAAGTAGGATCAATTACAGGACCTTGAGCATTAATTGTATGAAATAGAATCGGTACAAACCAATATTCCTGATTATTATTTGGATATCTGCTTATTAAAGAACCATCATTAATATCATTATTAGCTAATATTACAGGGCCATGGTATGCTTCAACATCATTGTAAATATCTACCGTGATACTAGGCTCTGACTTATATAAAACGTAAGCTACATTAGACACTCCTTGTGTTAAATTGGTCGAGGCGAACCAGGAATCCCCATAACATAAGGTTATTTCATTATTGGTTACCTTCCCACTGCCAAAAAAAGTAAACTGAGTTGTTCCTATTTTTGGCGTTATTAGTAATATTGTATCAGTACAGGAGTTGTCTGTATTAATCCAAATCAACGTATCAATTGGTCTCGATATTTCGCTAACATTAATTGACGTTGAATTAACGTCGTCAATTTTTAATGAAGAAAATAATGACTTTTTCCATATTCCAGTTTTAATTGAATTAGTATTTAATGAAACATTATTGGCACACAAATATTTATCTTCTCCAACATAACAAGGTTTCAAATTAGCTTGACTAAAACAACTATAGATGTTAAAAAAAACAAGAAAAAACAAGAAAAAACTAAGAATCAATTTCATAAAACACTAAGCTACTTAATTAGCCATCTCACTCATGAATTTTATTCTCATTAATCTTAATTCTTCTTCAGAATAATCTCCATCAAATTCTTGATATGCCTGAGCTAAATCATCCGATTCTGCTTCAGAAAAATATTCATATATCTCATCTTGATTATCAGAATCTAATATATCATTTATATAGTAATTAATATTAACCCTTGTACCAGATGAAACAATCGCTTCAATCTCTTCTATAATTTCTTCTAACGATTTTCCTTGAGCCTTTCCTATATCTTCAAGTGGTAATTTTCTGTCTATATTTTGAATTAATTGAACTTTAAGTCCAGATTTATTAATAATTGATTTTACAACTAAGTCTTGAGGTCTTTCTATATCATTTTCTTCAACATAATTATGAATTAATGCTACAAATGGTTCTCCATACCTAGCTGCTTTTCCATTCCCAACGCCTTGAATATTTGTCAATTCATCAATCGTAATTGGATAATGGAAACACATTTCTTTCAATGACGGTTCCTGAAATATTACAAATGGTGGTATGTTCTTTTGTTTAGAAATTGATTTTCTCAAATCAATTAACATTTCAAATAGAGATTCATCAAAAGCCCCTCCTTTGCCAGCAGAAATAATATTATCATCCAAATTATCATCATCATTAAAAGTGCGTTCCTTGATTAACATAAATGATGAGGGATTAGTAATAAAATTTCTCCCTAAATCTGTCAGAAAAATAGTCCCGTATGTTTCAATATCTTTTGTAATCAATCCAGCAACAAGACATTGTCTAATAACTGCATTCCAAAAGTGCTCATCTTTGTAATTCCCTTTACCAAAAAGTGATAATTGATCATGCTTATAACTTTTGATATCAGAAGTTACATTACCAGATATAAAAGCACATATATGTTTTGCTTTCTGCATTTCCTGTAATTCAGAGATTACATTTAATAGCAATAATACATGTTCTTTTCCTTCAGATCTTTCTCTTGGGTATTTACAATTGTCACACATACACTTGCAGTCATCTTCATTAAACTGCTCACCAAAATAATGTAAAATATATTTTCTTCTACAAACAGAAGTTTCTGTATATGAAACTATTTCATGTAATAATTGACGTCCAATTTCTTGTTCAGAAATTGGTTTTCCATGCAAAAATTTCTCTAACTTTTCTATGTCTTTATAACTGTAGAATACAACACACTCTCCTTCTCCCCCATCTCGTCCGGCACGACCAGTTTCCTGATAATAACTCTCAAGTGACTTTGGAATATCATGATGAATTACAAATCGAACGTCTGGCTTATCAATTCCCATTCCAAAAGCAATTGTAGCGACAATTATACTAGTGTCTTCCATCAGAAACATGTCTTGATGTTTAGCACGAGTGGTTGCATCTAAACCTGCATGGTATGGTAAAGCATTTATTCCATTCAATTGCAATAATTCAGAAAGTTCTTCTACTTTTTTTCGGCTTAAGCAATAAACAATCCCTGATTTTCCTTGTTTAGAACGAATATATCTGATTATCTCCTTTTCTACATCGACCTTAGGACGAATTTCATAATATAAATTTTCACGGTTAAATGAGGATTTAAACACAATAGCATCTAACATGTTTAAATTTTTCTGAATATCAAATTGAACTTTAGGAGTTGCAGTGGCTGTCAAAGCAATAATTGGCACATTTGAAATCCTTTCAAATATATCTCTCAAACGCCTATACTCAGGACGAAAATCATGTCCCCATTCTGAAATACAATGCGCCTCGTCTATAGCAAAAAATGATATATCAACAGATGTTAAAAAATCAATATTTTCTTGTTTTGTTAAAGATTCTGGAGCTACATAAAGAAGTTTAGTGTTTCCAGATTGAATATCTAATTTAACTTTATTAATATCCGCTTTTGATAAAGATGAATTTAAAAAATGTGCTATATTTTCACTATCACTTACATTCCTAATTGCGTCAACTTGATTTTTCATTAATGCAATAAGTGGCGAAACAACAATAGCAGTTCCATTTGAAAGTAATGCTGGTAATTGATAACACAAAGATTTACCTCCTCCTGTAGGCATTATAACAAACGTATTATTACCTAACAACAAATTTTGAATAATTTCTTCTTGCTTTCCTTTAAAACTATC
The DNA here is from genome assembly GCA_947453545.1 of Flavobacteriia bacterium. Taxonomy (GTDB): domain Bacteria; phylum Bacteroidota; class Bacteroidia; order Flavobacteriales_D; family Crocinitomicaceae; genus CANHVK01. The sequence continues at coordinate 1,761 of CANGHE010000112.1, read as the reverse complement.
AAAGCCAAAAAAAGTACGTAGAGCACCTTTTAAATCAACATTTACCATTTCCTAGAATTAAGTGAACTTTACTCTAAAGTTAAGAAACTTTCTTTTTGTACCAATTTTATTTTTCTAAAAATCCCAGTAAAAAAGAATTATATATTATGAAATAACAAATAGAAAATTAAGATTAAATAGAAATAATTACTTTTGTCACTTATGAAGGAAGATAATAATAGCATGCCATTTTTAGAACATCTTGAAGAACTTCGTTGGAGACTTGTTAGGTGCGCAGTATCAATACTTTTAGTTTCTGCAATAATTTGGATATATCAAGAATGGATTATTGACACTTTGTTTTTGTCTATGAAAGATCCTTCTTTTGTGACTTATCGAATTTTCTGTGAATACTTTGGGATTTGTATTGAAGAAATTCCTCTAAAAATGCAAAGCACCACTATGGCTGGACAGTTTTCGTATGGCTTAATGATGTCAATAATGGGTGGGGTAGTAATTTCATTTCCTTATTTATTTTTTCAAATATGGTCTTTTATCAAACCTGGATTAAAACAAAATGAAAAATCAGCTGTAAAAGGAATTGTTTTTTATGTAAGTATATTGTTTTTTTTAGGAATTTTATTTGGCTATTTTATTGTCGCACCATTATGTGTTCAGTTTTTTGGTACTTATCAAATTTCAAAACACATTGAAAATATATTCACTATTAGCTCATACATGAGTACTATTATATCTACTGTTTTCTACTCTGGGTTACTATTTTTACTCCCCGTTATTGCATACATATTAGGTAAAATGGATGTTGTCACTGCAGAATTTTTAAGAAAATATAGAAAACATGCAATTGTAGGTGTCTTAATTTTAGCAGCAGTAATTACCCCTCCAGACCTTATAAGTCAAATAATCGTAGCTATACCCATAGTTTTATTGTATGAAATCAGCATTTTTGTTGTTGCCCGACTTCAAAAAAAGAAATATAATGCCTAAAATTATTTAACATGTTATTACATACAACTGAAATTAGAAAGTCATACAAAGGAAGAAAAGTAGTAAATGGTGTATCTATCGAAGTAAAACAAGGTGAAATAGTTGGGCTATTAGGTCCTAATGGAGCTGGAAAAACAACATCATTCTATATGATTGTTGGATTGGTAAAACCAGATGAAGGCCGTGTATTTTTAGATGAGTTAGATATTACTGATTACCCAATGTATAAGCGTGCTCAACTTGGTCTTGGATACCTTCCCCAAGAAGTGTCTGTATTCAGAAAATTAAGTGTTGAAGATAATATTTTATCTATATTAGAAATGACCGACTTAAATAAAACTGAACGTACTGAAAGACTTGAACAATTATTAGAAGAGTTCAGCTTGACACATGTAAGAAAAACGTTAGGAAATAGACTTTCCGGAGGAGAAAAACGAAGAACTGAAATTGCTAGGGCCTTGGCTACAAACCCGAAATTTGTGCTTTTAGACGAACCTTTTGCTGGTGTTGATCCAATCGCAGTAGAAGATATTCAAAGTATAGTATCCGATTTAAAGAAAAAAAATATAGGTATCTTGATAACTGATCACAATGTACAAGAAACGTTATCAATCACTGATAGAGCATACCTACTATTTGAAGGAAACATCTTAAAGACAGGAACAGCAGAAGAATTAGCTTCTGATGAGCAAGTAAGAAAAGTGTATCTTGGACAAAACTTTGTCCTTAGAAAATAAATATTATTTGCTTGCTAAATCTCCCTTTGACGTATTT
>CANGHE010000111.1 GCA_947453545.1 Flavobacteriia bacterium | reverse complement strand
CAGTAATCAGCACAAGCTAATGCAGAAGCATTTCCAAGTGGAGACATTTGTTCAGAGAAATTAATAAATTCATAGAATCCTTTAATTCCTTGTCCAGCCGTAGTCATTGTTGGAGATTGTGAAATTGTGTTAACACGTACTTTTTTCTTAATTCCATAATGGTATCCGAAAGAACGAGTAATAGATTCTAACAATGATTTAGCATCAGCCATATCGTTGTAATCTGGGAAAATACGTTGAGCAGCAATGTAGGTTAACGCTACAACAGACCCCCATTCATTCAATGCGTCCAATTTATGTGCAGTCGCCAATGTTTTGTGTAAGGAAATCGCAGAAACATCCATAGTTTGATTATAAAACTTATAATCATTCTCAGTATAATGTTTTCCTTTACGAACGTTTGGAGACATACCAATTGAATGTAATACGAAATCAATTTTACCACCTAAAATCTCTTGCGCTTGAACGAACAAGTTTTCTAAATCTTCAACACTTGTAGCATCAGCTGGAATAACTGTAGCACCTGTCTTTTCAGCTAAATTATTAATTTCCCCCATACGCATAGCAATAGGAGCGTTAGTCAATACAAATTGAGCACCTTCTTCGTGCGCTCTTTCAGCAACTTTCCAAGCAATTGATTGCTCATTTAAAGCTCCGAAAATAATTCCTTTTTTACCTTTTAATAAATTATTTGCCATAGTTTTATATGCTTTGTGTACAAATGTACTATTATTTCATGAATTATATTATAATTAACCGTTCACTTCCATCTCAATTTTAAGTCCATCATACGCAACATATACATTTGTTGGCAACAATGCTTCAATCTCTTTATTCGTGCCAAACAAATGAGAAATATGAGTCAAATATGCTTTTTCAGGCTTGATTTCATGAATCAAATTCAATGCGTCTTGCAAATTAAAATGAGAAATATGTTCTGATATACGCAATGCATTAACAACTAATACTTTCGTTCCTTTAATCTTCTCCATCTCTTCTTGGGCAATTGTTTTAGCATCTGTAATATATGTGAAATCAAAAAAACGATATGCTAATACAGGCATTTTATAGTGCATAACTTCTATAGGAACAACACGTAAACTACTTGGTAAGAAAAAAGGTTCTAAGCCTATTGTATTTACACGTATTAATGGAATACCTGGATATCTATTTTCAGCAAACACATAATGGTATTCTCTATGTAATGCTTCTTCAACATTCTTAGAACAAAATACCTCCATATCTCTTGATTCACGGTAGTTAAAAGCCCTTACATCATCTAAACCTCCAATATGATCTTTGTGTTCATGTGTAAACAAAACACCTCGCAACGATCGAACCTTCTCTCGTAACATTTGATAACGAAAGTCAGGCCCTGCATCAATGACATAGTTTTCATTATTGTGCGAAATTAAAACTGATGCGCGTAATCGATTGTCTTTCGGATCAGTAGATGTACATACATGACAATCACAAGCAATTACAGGAACCCCTTGTGAGGTACCTGATCCTAAAATAGTAATTTCAAGGATTTCACTCATCAGTTTTATTTTTTAAAATTTTAAAGAATAAAACAGTCCATGAAACGATCAATAATAATCCTCCTATTGGTGTTAATGGGCCTAACACCTTGTTGTAAGCGCCACCAATAATCGATTGTAAGGACAAAAAATAAATAGAAAACGAGAAAAATACTACCCCTAAAAGCATCAATACATAAACACTTCTAAATGAAAATGAAAATTTAGTAGATAAAGATGCCAATAACAACATCCCTAAACCATGATACATTTGATATTTAACCCCAGTTTCAAAAGAAGCAATTTTCTTGGCAGGAATTTTACCTTCCAATCCGTGTGCACCAAAAGCACCGAGTACAATAGCCAAAATTATCAAAATCAACCCTGTAAGTAAAAACCTTCTATTCATAACTAATTCATTAATGCTTTTGCATTTTCTAATGCTGCACTATTTATATTATCTCCACTCATCAATCTAGCAATCTCCTCGACTCTTTCCTCTAAATTCAGACTTAAAACATCTGTTAATGTTACCCCTTTTTCATCTGACTTAGAAACTTTCCAATGATTCTGCCCTTTTCCTGCAACCTGAGGTAAATGTGTTATGGCAAAAATTTGCATTGACTGCCCCATCTTATATAAAATCTGACCTATTCTTTGCGCAACTTCACCAGAAACCCCCGTATCTATCTCATCAAAAATGATGGTTGGTAGTTGTTTTTTTGTTGAAAGCATGTATTGCAATACCAACATCAATCGAGATAACTCACCTCCACTCGCCGCTTTATCAATCGATTTGGGCTCCATACCTTTATTGGGTGAAAACAAAATTTTCAATTCATTACTACCATAATCATTGAATTTATCCACTGAGATTAAATCAAATACCACTTTTGCATTTATCAACTTGACTTCATCCAACAAAGTAACCACCTGTTGTTCTATCAATGGAATGGCTTCTAAACGTGTTTTATTTAGAACCTCAGCAATAGAATTCAACTCCTCTTCTTTCGTCTTTTTTAAAGAAACGAGATCTTGAATTGTATTCTCAATTGATTCTAAATTAGTTATAGAGGAAGCTAAATTATCCCAAATATGCATCAACTCTTCCTGTGTAGTAACATTATGTTTACGCAACAAAGTATTATACTTATCTATTTTCGTTGTCAACTCTTCTTTTTCAGCGGGATTAACACTAATTGATTCCAACTGATTAAGCGCTTCCTCTCCGATATCTAGTATTTCAATATAAACTTCTTTAGCACGTTGTGCTAACTTATCTAATTCCGGATGTAATCCAGCTAATTTATCCAACTTAGAACGCAATGAAACAATAGAGTGAATCACATTTGTTTCTAATCCTTCATTTGAAAACTGTTGAATAAGCTGTCCAAAACCCAACTTAATATCATCGCTATTTTCAATTGATTTTAATTCTGTTTCTAATTGCTGATAATTTGTTTTGTCTAATTGTAAAGTCTCTAGCTCCGCAACCAAAAAAGCATTAAAATCAGCATCCAAGACCATTTTATTTTTTGTCGACTCGAGTTCTTTTAATTCAGAATTGATTCGTTTTAAATCCGTCAACTTCGTTTTGAATTCCTTTCTTAAAGGTATAGTACCCGACAAAGTATCTAATATTTCCAATTGATACTGCGGATCTCTTAACTCAATTGTATGATGTTGTGAATGAATATGAATTAATTTTTCAGAAAACTCACGCAAAACATTTAAACCTACAGGAGTGTCATTTATAAATGCTCTAGTCTTACCTTGTGCTGATATTTCTCTCCTTACGATTGTTTCTTCTAGAAAATCAAGTTCATTTTCTTCAAAAAAGGCTGTGAAATCAAAATTTGACACAACAAATGTAGCTTCAACAATTGTCTTCTGATCCCTGTCTCTAATTACTCCGTAATCCGCTCTTTCCCCTAAAATTAAATGCAAAGCACCCAACAAAATCGATTTCCCAGACCCTGTTTCCCCAGTGATTACAGTAAATCCCTTTTCAAAGTTAAGATGTAACTTTTCTATTAATGCAAAATTTTGAATATATAGATTTGCTAACATTTAGTTCAGAATTTCTTGATATTTAGATGAATTAACAGGATCTAGTTTCTTTAATAAATTTACGATATCATTCTTTTCTATTAATGTCGCATCATTATATAAATTTCTTAATTCAATTGATTTTGCTTGTACAAAATTTGTGATATTAATATTACTGGGTCTAGAATTAGCTACTTTAACCAATTTATTAAGTGCATTATACATGTTTACTCTCGCTTCAGCCTTATTTTCATATAATTTATCCAACCCTTTGTGATGATACTCATAATTACATTCTCTAAGCGGCTCAAACAATTGTTGCATAACATTATCAACTATCCAATATCTATTTTTTTTTGAGATTTCATTAGACATCCACCCTTCAAAACCAGACGATTGAGCGTTAGAAACAATTTGTTGCGCTTCAACAAAATATTGTGAACCTCCTTTAGGAGAGAAAGAATCATAATCCATTCCTAGAATAAAATATGCGTAAAAAGCTAAAATTGATGTTAAATTATCTCTAAATTGATTAGGAGCATATACAAGAATCGTGTTTCTAGCATAAGGGAATGTAATACTTTGATCAGCAAAATTAAAGACAGTAGAATTATAAGAACTGTTAAAAGCGGGTCTTGAAGATTGTACCTGAATAGTACCCGAATAAACACCAGGAGAAGGCATAGTTGAGATTTGAATTTGTAAATTACAATTAATTCTTTCTTCGAGACTAAATTTATCCTTTGTCCATTTAGTATTATTTAAGAACTCATAAACAGTTTGTTTCATTTGATCTAGAATATCTTTGTCTGTAGAACTTAATTCCACCTTAGCATCAGCAACTACGGTAACTTGACAGTTAAGCTCCTGTGCAAAAGATATAAAAGAACTAATTATTAAGAATAAACAAAATACAAATTTCATAAATAATAAATTACATTTAAATTTAAGAAAGTATTATCACATAAAACAATAAAGGAAATAATTAATCTAAATTTTCAAAAATAAATGAAACAATATCACTTGCCACTTCGGTCTTATTTTTCATAGGAAACGAAAGAAAAAGATTATTTGGAGTAATAATTTCAATCTTATTTGTTGTTAAACCAAATCCTGCTCCTTCATCTTCCAGTGTATTCAGAATTATTGCATCTAAATTTTTCTTTACTTTTTTATTCATCGCGTATTGACGCGCATTTTGTGTCTCTAATGCAAAACCTACTAAAAATTGATTATTTGCTTTATGTTGTCCAGCCCACTCCAAAATATCAGGATTTTTAACTAATTCTATCATAAAGCTTTCATCACTCTTCTTAATCTTTTGTTCACTCATCATAACAGGCTTATAATCTGCAACAGCAGCACAAAATATGCCTATTGTACAGTTACTCCAATTTTGTTGAACACTTTCTAGCATTTCATCGGCAGAAATCACTTTAATTAAATTCAATTTAGGATGATGAAGAGTCTCCTTTGTTGGACCAGAAACTAATATTATCTCTGCACCTTGATCCAACAGACATCGAGCAATATCAAACCCCATTTTTCCTGAAGAATGATTACCGATAAAACGAACTGGATCTATATGTTCATATGTAGGACCAGCAGTAATTAACACTTTTTTTCCTATAAAATCATTTTTCTTTTGGAAGTGTGTTTTTAATACGTCTACAATTGTCTCTGGTTCAGCTAAACGTCCTTTCCCAACTAATCCACTTGCTAGCTCCCCTTCTTCTGCAGGTATAATCTTCACTCCATGACTTTGAAGTATTTCAAGATTAAGAAATGTTGTTGGATGAGCATACATATCTAAATCCATTGCTGGCGCAACTATTACTTCGCATTTAGCAGATAAATATGTCGCGGTCAATAGATTATCACAATATCCATGAGCAAGTTTAGCAAGCGAATTTGCAGTCAAAGGAGCAATTAAAAAAATATCCGGCCACATACCTAAATCCACATGATTAGTCCATTCACCATTTGTTTGATTCCAAAAATCAATATAAACAGGATTTTCCGATAATGTTGAAATAGTTAGCGGCGATATAAAATCACAAGAGGCAGGAGTCATTATACATCTGACTTCTGCCTCTTCTTTCTTAAGTAAACGAATAAGAAAAGCTATTTTATATGCAGCTATACCTCCGGTTATCCCTAAAAGTATTCGCTTACCTTTCATTATTTTGTTTCTTCTTCTATCTTACGAACATAAATTTTATCTTCCAACATTTCTGTCATTGCAATTGCGACTGGCTTAGGAAGTTTTTCATAATATTTAGAAATCTCAATTTGCTCACGATTTTCAAATACTTCCTCCAAATTATCTGTAGATGAAGCAAACTCTTGTAATTTACTAGTCAACTCTTCTTTCAATTCAGAAGAGATTTGATTCGATCTCTTTGACATTGCAACAATTGCCTCATAAACATTACCTGTTTTCTCTTCAAAATTGATTGTGTCACGAGTAATCGTTGAACGTTCAGAATTAGTGTTTTTGAAATTCATATTTCGATTTTAAATTATTTAACTTGAACCATTTTAAGTCTATCTATGTATGAATCCAATTCATTTTTATAAATAGATTGAGGGAATTCTAATACAAATTTACTATATCTTTCGATTGTTTTATCAATTCTCTCCTTTTTTTTATCTTCAATACTATTAAATGCTAATAAGTATGAGTTTCTTAAAAGAATTTCCCAAACCTTTTCACGTGTTTTTGATTGTGGAAAGTCTTTAAGAAATGTCTCTGCTACTACAACAGCAGACTTAAAATTCTGGGTTTTATCATACAATTTAACAGTCTCAAAATCTTTATTTTCGAGTTTCAACCTTAAATTATCCATTATTTGATTACATGTATCTAATTTGGGAGAATTAGGATACTTGTATATAAACAATTGCAATTCATTGAGAGCAACTTGCGTATCAGATTGATCTAAAGATGTTTTAGGCGCATTTTTTACTGCACAAATTGCATTTAAAAACGAAGTTTCTTCACATTTAGAACTATTTGGATATTTATCAGAAAACGACGCTAAATAATAAGCAGCCATATAATAATCTTCCATTTTAAAATATGAAACACCTAGTCTATAATAAGAAAGTTCACCTTCTCCTGATTTTGGATTTCGTTGATAGACTTGTTCGTATAATGTACTCGCTTTAATATAATTTTCTTTATCGTATAGCTTATTAGCAACTTCAAACTTTTTTGAATAATCATCTGACTTAACTACTAGAGAGTATTCAGAACATCCTTGAAAAATGAATAGTAAAAAAACAAAAAAATATTTAGCCATTTAGAAGAGGTTACTTTACGCGAATAGTCTCGCCAACATCAATTGTTTTAGTAGGTCTAATACCATTTAATTGACATATTTTTTCAATAGTTGTGTTATTCTGTTTAGCAATTTTAGATAAAGAATCTCCAGATTTTACCCTGTGATACTTCCTAAATTCTCTTGCAGGAGCTGGTGTAGTTTTTTCTAGTTTATTTACGATAGGTAAAGCAACACCCGCTACCATTTCTCCTGATTCTATGGTTAAATCTTGTTCATGATCATGTTCATCTTCTTCTTGATTATCCAAATTATTTTCCCTAATTCGAGATGGATTAACACCAGGATAGTTAACCTTAAATATATCCTTATGAACTAACAAATTTTCATCTCTAACATTTTTATTAGCAAAATCAATTATGTGATCAGGATTAATAGGAATATCATAGAATCTAACTTCAAAATGAAGATGAGCACCAAAAGAATGACCTGTATTCCCACCTAATCCAATTGGTTCACCTGCTCTAACTTCCTGATTAGGTATCACCAAAAGTTTACTTAAATGAGCATAAAAAGTTTCTAAACCATTATAATGTCTAATTACTACTAAATTACCATATCCACCTTTATTGAACTTAGCATATCTTACTTTACCTCCCCATGCTGCGTATATCATGTCCCCAGTCTTTAATGAAATATCAATTCCTTGATGAGGTCTACCATGTCTTGGCCCAAATCTAGATGTAACATATCCATCGAATGGTATTTTGAATTCTTTAGAAACAGTATCCCCTACACACAACCATAACGTATCATTCATTTGTGAAAAACTATTTCTTTTTCTAGAAGAAAAACAAGTCTCTGTATCCCATGTTTGTGAAAAATTCAGTTTTTCATTCGTAGTAACTTGACGATGTATATCATGATTCAATATACCATCAAAAGTATTTTCAAGTAAAAATTCTTCTTGATCTGTATCAAAAATTAAATCTTCATTTGTTTTTATCGCTCTCCTCTGTTGACCAAAAGCAATAACAGAAGTAAGTATAAATATTCCTAATATAATTTTTCTCATATATAATCTTTTAAAGTCGGGACGAGAGGATTCGAACCTCCGATCTCGCGCCCCCCAGACGCGCACTTTAGCCGGACTAAGCTACGTCCCGAAATTCTGAGGTTGCCCAAATATAAATAAAAAGTATCAATTTATGAAACTTCCATTACAAATATGTCGTAGAAGACTTTCTCGTTTGGTTTAACTAAGTCTAACAATCCTTTTGACCCGTAAGCCTCTGATGCAGGTACGAGCACCCATATTTTGTCAGATCTTTTAGCATTAATTAACGCTTTTTTCAACCCTAAAATCACACCATGATCAGAAAATCTCATGCGAAAAGGTATATTTCGTTTGTAACTAAAATCGTATTTTGGATTAGACTTAGAACCAACTATATAATGAAAATCAACAACACTTTTCTCAGTTGCTTTATTCTCTTCTAACTTATTTTCTTCTAACAACCAAACCTTGGTTCCATCAATGACATTTGTCGGATTAACTTTTTTAATCGCTTTTAAACGAATAATGTTATTTGCATTTGGAGGGATCAACCCTTTAATACCTTTTTTACCTCTTG
>CANGHE010000110.1 GCA_947453545.1 Flavobacteriia bacterium | reverse complement strand
GGTACTATGTCAATATCTTGATAATTACCTGCAACTACATAGGTATCAAATGCAAATAATTTATGTTCAGATTCTGCATCTATTCCATTAATGACTCCTGTAATATCAACTGCACCTACATTGTAAAATACTTGCGCTGTAACTTTTGGGGCTACACCAAGCACGTTTTTGTCGCTTCGTAGTTTATTTAAAATGGGTAAAGCATTGTAAATACTCTGTCTACCACCACTTGGTTTAATAGAATGGATAAAATTGTGTTGTTTATTCGTGTCTAGATTGAAATTTACAGGTTGATTCTTTGAAGGTTTAATCTCATTATACAAACGGATATGGGGCGTGCGATTCAATATTAGACCATCCAACAACTCATTAAGACCATTCATGAATCCTAATAAGGTAATAAACATGGTAATACTAAATGTAACACCTATTGCCGCCACCAAAGTTTGTTTCCAGCGTGCTAATAATAATGATTTAGCTATATCTAAACCTAAACTAATTTTCATTAGGAATAATTATTTCATCGTTATTAGCTAGCCCCTCTATTATTTCTGCTTTGTCATAATCTTTGAGTCCAACAATTACTCGTTTTTTTGAACCATCTTTCAAATACACAAAATTGTCATTAAATAAGTATGAAACAGGTATACAAATTGCTTTCGAATGGTTGTTTATGACAATGTTTGCTTCTAAAGATAGATTAGGGTAAAGTGTTTGTGGTGCATTAATAAATTGTGCATCAATAGTAAATGTTTTTGATCGTTCATTCATTATGGGGGATATTTTAGTAACAATAGCTTTGAACACTTTACCCTTATAACTATCTAATCTAACACTAACCTGTTGACCTTTTTTGATTTTTACAATATCATATTCATCAATTTGTAATTTGAGAATGTAATTATTTTGAGAACCAACAATAGCTAATGGAGTTTGTGGTGTAATTAATTCTCCTTTATTTTTGATAATAGAGTATACAGTACCGTTTATTTCACTTTTGATGATGAAATCATTAGAGTTCTTCAACGATTGAGATAAATTTTTCATACTCAATTTATCATTTAAAGTGAGTTGTTTTTTTAAGTCTTCTAGTTGTAATAAAAGTGAGGTGTAGTTTGAACTTGAACTTTGGAAATTTAATTCTGCACTTTCTAATTCTGCACCTGTAATTACATTCTTAGAGTAAAGCATTTTTTTTCGTTCATAGCTTAAAGAATCATTTCTCCATTTTAGTTTTGCAGCTTTAATTGAAAATTTTAATTCTTTTAATTTATTCTGATTTTGAGAAAGGTTGGCATAGTCTCGATTCAGTTGAGCACTTTCTAACGCAATTTTTACACCTTCATTTGAAAGCGTAAAAAGTGGCTGACCTTTTTTAATAAGCTGACCTTCTTCAACTAAGATGTCATCTATAATACCAGAAACAGTACTGTAAACTTGATACTGATCACCACTTTCAATGTTTCCAGATGCATAAACTGATTCACTTATGTCTTGTATTCTTGCTTTTGTGCTTTGAGGTGGGGTAGAACATGCAATCAATAAGAGTGTACCAATTATTAAGACGAAGTAATTTTTCATTTCTTTAGACTATATTTTTCAAATGCTATTTAACGAATTTACATATTATTTGATCAGAAAAATAGAATATATATCATAAAAAAAGGGTATCCAATGGATACCCTTTTTCAAACAATTGAATTGTAATTATTTAATTAAGAAAGATACTCTTCTATTGTGAGCTCTTCCTGTTTCAGTTTTGTTTTCAGCTTTTGGTTGAGCTGTACCATAACCTTTAGCAGTAATTCTTTTTGCTTCAATTCCTTTTGAAAGTAAATAACGTTCTACTGATTTAGCACGTTTTTCAGAAAGGATTAAGTTTTTACAAACATCACCAGTTAAATCAGCATGACCGTCAACGTCAACAACAGCAGCTGGATTAGCTTTTAATATTTCAACAACAGCATCAATTGCTTTGTTAGCTCCTGGCTTGATAGATGAAGCACCTAAATCAAACAATACGTCTTCTGTATTAAATTTAATACAAGCTACACCTTCTTTTGCAGATTTTTTAGTTGTCTCAGCTGTTTCATCACCTTCTTCTGCATCTAAAGTTGCTGATTTCTTGATGTCCATTTCATCGATGATGTTTTGAGCACCATAACATTTGTCAATAATCCAAAGTACATAACGGATATCACAAACGATAGTACGTTGAATATTTGGTTCAAAGAAAATGTCACCAGACATTGCTTCCCAGTTACCATCAAAAGCAACACCAATTAATTCACCATTTCCATTAATACAAGGAGAACCAGAGTTACCACCTGTAATATCATTGTTAGTTAAGAAGTTTACTGTTAATTCACCTTTACGGTTAGCATATCTACCATAATCTTTAGTTTTCCATAATTCTTTCATTACTGGATCTACATTGAATTCAGGATTAGTAGGATCTTCTTTTTCCATTAAACCGTTTAAAGTAGTTTGGTAGTCGAAATAGGTAGCATCTTTAGGTGCGTATGGTAAAACATTACCGTAAGTTAAACGTAAAGTAGAGTTAGCGTTTGGAGCATAGTTTTTGTTTAAGTCCATTGCACGAACACCTTTTACGAATAAACGATTTGCACGTTGCAATTTAACTTGTGCTTCTTTGATTGCTTTTTTAGATAATGCATTTTGAGCTGCATTGTCTATATCAGAAAGTAAAACAAATAAAGGATCTTTTAATAATTTACCTAAATTAAAGTTGTTTGCAAATTCATTGTATCTCTCTTTAGAAGTAAAGATTGATTTTTTACGAATTTTAGCTATGTATTTATCAACTTTAGTAATTCCTTTTTCATGTAATTTTTTAGATAATTCACCTTTTTGTGCATTAGGTATATCTTTCAAATACATTTTGTATAATTCAGATAATGTCTCTAATTCAATATCTATATTGTTGTTGGCAAAAAATTCTTTCCAACGATCTTTAGCAATTTTTTTCAATTGAGCAGCTTGGTCTTTTTTACCTTCAGCTTCTAATTTAGCAATGTTTTTGTAGATCAATACAGATGCGTTGATGTCTACTTGACGTAAAAACTCACTGTAATATACTTTCGTGTAAACAGTAGAATTAGTTGCACGGTATGCATCTTCAATATCTGCTAAAACATTTGCATATTCGTTTTCACCTTTCGTGAAAGCATTAAAATTAGTTTCTATCTCACGTTTTTTGTCTGCAACTTTATTGTTTTTCAATTGAGCAGTTTGTCCAATGAAATATTTCCAATAGTTAGCAACTCTTGCATAGTTAGAAGAATATTTCAAACGAATAGCAGTGTTTTGATCCATGTATTTCTTCATGATTTGAAGTTTTTTAGCACGGATATCAACGATTTTTGGTTGCTCCAATTTGATTGCTTGTTCAACTCCATAAGAAGTTAAGAAACGATTAGTTCTACCTGGAAAACCGAAAACCATTGCATAATCATTCTTTTTCACTCCATCCAATGAGATTGGTAAACTGTGTTTAGGTGTGTAAGGAACGTTTGTAGCATTAAATGTAGCTGGCTTGTTGTCCGCACCTGAATAAATACGGAACATAGAGAAATCTGCAGTGTGTCTTGGCCACATCCAGTTATCAGTGTCACCACCAAATTTACCTGAAGATTGAGGAGGCGTACCTACTAAACGTACGTCAGTAAATGTTTCTTTAACAAATAAATAGAATTCATTTCCTTCAAAGAAATCACGTACAAATGCTTCGTAATGTGTTCCTTCTACAGCTTCTTTTTCTAATACTTTAGAAATCTCTACTATTTTGTTCGCTCTTTGCTCAGCAGTCATTGATTCTGTTAACTCTTTTTGAATTAAAGACGTTACATCCTCAATTCGAATGATAAATGTAGCTGTAAGACCTGGTACAGCAATTTCTTCTGCTGTGTTTTTAGCCCAAAACCCTTTATCTAAATAATTTTTTTCTGGAGTTGATGCATCAGCAATAGCATCGTATCCACAATGGTGATTAGTTAGTACTAATCCTTTTTTAGAAATTACTTCACCGGTACAAAAACCTCCAAAAGAGATTACTGCATCTTTGATAGAAGAATGATTGATAGAATAAATCTGTTCTTGCGTCAGCTTTAATCCATGTTTTTTCATGTCTTCGAAGTTTCTTCCTAACATAAAAGGAAGCCACATTCCTTCATCTGCCCTAGATACTAAGCTGCTGCACAGCACTGTTAAAAGGACAAAAAGTTTCATTTTTTTCATAATCAACTACTTTTTTGTTTTTCCAATAAAAGGATTTAATGTTACTATGGTTTTAAGAGCGCTAAAATAAATGAAATAATCGATTTTATAAACGCTTTTGATGAGTTTATTTGTATTTTTTAATATTTGAATTCAGTTTTATCTGTATTATTAATTTTGATTTGAAAATATTGTTGCAGCATTTCCTAATATAGCTGCGTTTTGGTCGTGTAGAGTAGAGGTAGCAATTGTGATTTTGTCTTTGTATATATTCAATATATTCTTCTCCATTGCTTCCTTAACTTTATGTGCAAATAATGCTCCACTCTGAGCTATTCCTCCAAAAAGGATAAAAGCTTCTGGATCCGAAAATGCTGCAAAATCGGCGAGTGAAGACCCTAAGATTTCCGCGGTGTAATCAATGATTTCTTGACAAAATGCATCACCATTTTTTGCTAATCGAAATACATCTTTTGCACTTGGGTTTTCAATCGTTTGAATTTCAGAGGTATGACTATCAGTACTTTTTAGTTCTTTAATACTTCTTACTACTCCAGTTGCTGAAACATAGGTTTCTAAGCATCCAAATCGTCCACACTTACACTGCCTACCGTTCGGAATAATACGAATGTGGCCGTATTCACCTGCAATACCATGTGCACCATACACTAATTGGTTGTCAATATAGATTCCGCTTCCTAATCCTGTTCCTAGTGTTATTGTCACGAAATTTTTAAATGTTTTTGCTGCACCAAACATTTTTTCTCCTACAGCTGCTGCATTTGCATCATTGGTAAGTTGTGTAGGTTTATTGAATTGTTTTTCAAAAAGTTCTTTCAAGGGGATAATACCCTTCCAATCAAGATTAGGTGCATACTCAATTGTTCCTGTGAAATGATTTCCATTAGGGGCACCAATGCCTATACCAACTATAGTATCTAGATTTTTCTTGATTTCAAGATGGTTGTATAGAAATGTAATCAAATCAATAGGTGTAGCAAAACTCTTGGTTGGTTGACTTTCTTCAAAAATGATAGTTCCTTTACAATCTACAAGACCGAAAGCGGTATTTGTTCCTCCGATATCAATTCCTAAGGCTAATTGTGTCATAAAAAAATGGATATAAAAAAAGTCCTCGAAAGGACTTTTGTATTAATAATGTTTATTTCTAATTAATATAAATCATCATCTTCATCGTCATAGAAAAATTTGCTCTGTTTTCCACTTTTTTTGTAAGCAGGCATTTTTTGAGTTTTAGGTCTATCATCATGTTTTTTTGCTGATAAATCTTTTTTCTTGTCAATCACTTTGTTTACAGGAGGAACAACAGGTGGGATGAAGACTTCAGGGGAGTCAAATTTAACATTTTTGTATTCTGAATCTACTTTACCTCCTCCAGAATGCTCTCTATTATCTCTTGGTGTTGCAGGACGTCTTTCTCTGTCATTAGAGTTAAATTCTCTTTTAGGACGATTGTCGTTTCTATCTTCTGCAATTTTAACTGCAATTTGTCTACCATGAAGTGTAAGCCCATCCAATCCTTTGATTGCTTGGTTAGCCTCCTCTTCATTTTTCATCTCAATAAAAGCAAAACCTTTCGATTTTCCTGTCTCTTTGTCAATGGCTAATGATACTTTATTTACCTGCCCATATTGCTCAAAAGTACTTTTTAATTCTTCTTGAGTAACGCCGTAATCTAATCTGGCAACAAAAATGTTTGTCATAAGAAATTTTAATTGAGGACTAACCTCTGTGGTTTTAAATAATTAATTAATTTATTTCGAAATTAAGAAAAAATAGTTTGTTTGATAATAAAACAAAAAAAAAAAAGAAATATTTATCAATAGAATAATTAATCGTTTGATTTTTAGTTTTTTGTGTTATGTTTATTAAAATTGAAAATAGATAAATGGTTGTATGTCTGCTGATTTAAATTGTACCAATGTAAAAATGACCAAAATTACATAAGCTGTTTTTAGTAATAGAGGGCTTTTAGCAATGAAATTCTCAGTTTTTAATTCAAGAGATTTTGGTGTAAAATGCAATGCATAACCTATAACTAGTAAAACACAAACTGTTTGATATCCTTTAATAAACTCAGTAAATATTTGACCATTGAAATGATAAGCGATTTGAGTTAACATATCTCCAACAATTTTCATGTCTTCTGCTCGGAAAAAGATCCAACAAAAACAGACAAAGTGGAAGGTGATGAACCAAGTAAAAAACTGGCTGTACCATGTTTGCTTTGTTCCTTTGGCTGAAGGGAAAATCGACATAAACAACTTATGTATTACAAGAGCTGTTCCGTGTAGAGCTCCCCACAAGATGAATCTAAATCCAGCACCATGCCAAAGCCCACCAATCACCATCGTGATAAACAAGTTGAAGTAGGTTCTAATTTTTCCTTTTCTATTACCCCCTAAGGATATATATAAGTAGTCTTTTAACCAAGTTGAAAGGGATATGTGCCATCTTCTCCAAAACTCAGTGATGTTTTTGGATTTATAAGAAGAGTCAAAGTTGATGTTAAAATGAAAGCCCATTAACAAAGCGATACCGATTGCCATATCAGAATATCCAGAGAAGTCACAGTAAATTTGAAGTGCATAACCGTAAATTCCAAAGAGATTTTCAAGGCCGGAATATAGAGCTGGATTGTCAAAAATTCGATCAACAAAATTCGTACTGATGTAATCTGCAATGATAGCTTTTTTGACCAAACCACTGCAAATCAAGAATACGGCTTTACCAATCATTTCTTTGGTAACTACAACAGGCTTGAAGATTTGAGGGATAAAGTCAACAGCACGTACAATTGGTCCGGCTACAAGTTGAGGGAAAAACGAAACGAAAAACGCGTAGTCTAAGATGTTTTTAACTGGTTTTAAGGTGCCTCTGTAAATGTCTAGCGTATAGCTTAAAGATTGAAATGTAAAGAAAGAAACCCCAACAGGTAAGAAGATATCTAAGGGGTCGAAGTGGTTTTTTGTGATGTTACAAAATATTTCATAGAAGAAATTAGTGTATTTAAAATAGGCTAATAATCCTAAATTGAGTACTAAACTTAATATAAGTACTGCTTTTTGGACGGATTTTTTTGGACTGTGAAAAATAATGTTAGCTAATGAATAATCAACAACCGTTGCTGCGACTAATAAAAAGAAGTAAATACCACTTGATTTGTAGTAAAAATAGAGTGAAAATAATGTAACGAAGGTTGTTTTTGCTCTGTGATGTTTATAAACAGCAAAGTAGATCACCATAAATAAGGCGAACAAGAATAAAAAGAAACCTGAACTAAAAATTAGAGGTTCCTTTGGATTGTACACAAATTGTTGCCAGACCTTAGTTAAATCGATGTCTAACATATTGATTATATGCGTTAAAAAATGCTTTTACAAATAAATTCCCTTGATGTATGTAACCTTCTTTCGTGTAGTGAACTCCATCGTGGCCCAAAAGTAGATTTTTTTTCCAACTTATTGCGCTATTTTCTCCACCTCCTATCTCAAATAAGTCCCAATAGGCCAAATTATGTTCCTTAGCATATTTGATAATTGTTGCAGCAACAAGTGGCATTGTTTTACTTTTTTGCTTGAAATAAAATGAATTAGCAGGTGTTGTAAGTAGGATAGGGGTAAGAGGGTTTTGTATAGTTAATTCATTAACTAGGCTATCAATCGTTAGGTAAAATTTGGTTGTGTCAAATGATTTTTGAAATGCTTCATTTGTACCTAGATTGAGAATGATTAATTCTGGTTTCAATAAGCTAGTCTGTTTGATGAAAAGTTTTGATCTCAAATAATCAGTGTATTTTGCTCCATTAATTCCAACGCTGTGGTACAAGATACCAGGTTGTGTTTTTTCTAATGAAAATCCAAATAAAGTAATATGTGATTGAGTAGAATCTCCTTTGGAGGCTGTTAATGTCAGTTGTGAAGTTTTGAACGGTAGGTCTATAAGTGAAATGTTTTCGTAAGGTTTCTGTTTGAGTATATGCGTGAATTTTGAGAGAGTGTCTTCAATTTTTAAATGAAATGAATTACTATCTGTGTAATTAAATAATCTAACTTTTTGGAAAGAGTAATCCATTCCAGGGGTGTCAAAAGTTTTAAGGTTTAATACTGCATTTGAGTCACTACTTTTTATGCAAACACCTCCAATACCTATAGGTAGTTCTCCCTTTTTTGAAATACATTTTTGGTTAACCCAGAGCGAAGTTGAACTTGTTTTATAATTGAATGGCTCGTTTGTCTTTGCTACTTTTAATGGTGTGATTAATCCTCTTCC
>CANGHE010000109.1 GCA_947453545.1 Flavobacteriia bacterium | reverse complement strand
CACCAGTTGTCGGTGCAGCAGTAACAGTAATTGATCGTGTAGCAACCGCATCAGAACACCCACATGTACCAGTAACTGTATATGTCATTGTTGCAGTTCCTGCTCCTGCAGTTGTAATATTTCCTCCTGCTGTAATAGTTGCTATTAAGTTATTACTTGATGTCCAAGTACCACCAACACTAGTCGAACTAAACACTGATGTTCCAGGAAAACAGACTATTTGATTACCACTCAATACCCCAGATACAGGAGGTGCTGTTATCACAACAGAAGAACTGGTAGTACTAGAACAACCAGTACCGCTATCTGTAAAAGTAAATGTAACTGACCCTGCACCAACACCTGTCACAACCCCTGAATTAGTAACTGTTGCTATAGAATTATCAGATGAAACCCATGTACCACCAGAAGTAGGGGATAAAGAAGTTGTTGAACCAATACAAATCGCTGTTGAACCTGTTACTGATACTGTGGGCAAACTTTTAACAGTTATTGAACCAGTTAAACTTGTATTGTATGTAGATGAACAAGTACTACTAGTTGAAGTAATAGTGTACATATAAGGTGAGCCTAATAACGATGTCGGAACCCCATAAATAGTCACTGTAGGGAATGACAATGAGTCACTTACACCTGGGGGTAAGCCTGAAATGTTATAATTATCTGAGTTACCACCTAAATCATACGTTATATCAACCAAATTTGAATTTAAACATATATCTTGACTAGTTGATGATACCGCAGACGTTAAAGCAATATCATTTCCAGATACATGGACTGTTTCCGTAGCATCAGTACCTACGGATATATCGCCAAAACATGAAGCTGACATTGTATATGTATCCGTTCCCGTATTTAAAAAACTAGCTGTTGTAGATATAGTCACATATTTCGAACCACCAGGGGCAATATTTCCAGATGTTAAAACGATTGTAGAAAAAGTCTGTGGATTAGCTCCTGTCACAGAAACAGTTACAGATACATTTCTTGATGCTAAAAATATGGTAGAACTTCCATTATTTACAACTTTGACCTCAATAGTTTTTCCCGCTGCAGGACACATACCATCTTCAACAAACTGATTACCAGAAGTAGTTAAAGCGGCTACACGAACATCATAAGTTTGTGAATATGTAGTAAAAACAAATAATAATATAAATGTTAAAACAAAATATCTTGTCTTAAACAAATGAATAATATTTAGAATACAATTGTACATAGATTATGTTCAATTAAATAATTAAGTTCAAAAAAATATGAAAATTACAATCTTCAAAAATAACATTATATTCAAATATATTACGAAGATTTCTTGAAAAGGTTGCGAAAAAGGAGTTAGTAAAAACGGAATTAAATACAGATAATCAAATGAGTATGAACACTTATTTTTTTACACCCTAACTTTGTTTTGATTTTTCGAAAACATAATCGAATATTTAATTGTTTCAATACCACAAATTAGGTATTTTTGTAGCGTAATTTTGTTTATTTATAATTAGTCTAAATAAATATAAGAAAACTGAACCATGATAAAAGTGACAGATAGTGCTAAAAAACAAGCGCTTAGATTAATGGAAGATGAAAATAAAGATGGATACTTTATTCGAGTAGGAGTTCAAGGAGGTGGTTGTTCTGGTCTTATGTACCAACTTACCTTTGACAACGAACTAAAAGAAGAAGATAAATCTTTTGAGGATAACGACATGAAAGTCGTAGTTGATAAAAAAAGTTATTTATATCTAATAGGCACAACACTTGATTTCTCAGGTGGATTAAACGGCAAAGGATTTGTTTTTCAAAATCCAAATGCAGACAGAACTTGTGGTTGTGGTGAAAGTTTTTCGATATAAATACATACAAAAAAGCACTTATGAGTTACACGGAAAATGAATTAGCAAAAGACCTTGAGAATCAGGAATACAAATTTGGTTTTGTAACTAATATTGAATCTGATCAAGCTCCAAAAGGTTTGAATGAAGATATTATCCGATTTATTTCAGCTAAAAAAGAAGAGCCATCTTGGTTGTTAGAGTACCGCTTGACTGCTTTCAAAGCTTGGAAAGAGATGACTGAACCAACGTGGGCACACGTACATTATACGAAACCAAACTTTCAAGATATTATCTATTACTCTGCTCCAAAACAGAAAAAAAAATATGAAAGTTGGGACGATGTTGAGCCAGAGATGAAAGAAACTATGAAAAAATTAGGGATTTCAATGGACGAGCAACAACGTTTAACAGGAACGAATGTAGCTGTTGATTTCGTAATGGATAGTGTTTCTGTCGCAACTTCATTCAAAGAAAAACTTAGTGAACTAGGAATTATTTTTTGCTCGTTTTCAGATGCAGTAAAAGATTATCCTGAGTTAGTCAAAAAATATATGGGTACAGTTGTACCTTACACTGATAATTTTTATGCTGCTTTAAATGGAGCAGTATTTACAGATGGTTCGTTCTGCTATATTCCAAAAGGAGTTAGATGTCCAATGGAATTATCTACGTACTTCAGAATTAATGAAGGAGGTACTGGACAATTTGAGCGTACTCTTGTTGTTGCAGATGCTGATTCTTACGTTTCTTATTTGGAAGGTTGTACAGCACCACAGCGTGATGAAAACCAATTGCATGCTGCTGTGGTTGAATTAATTGCATTGGATAATGCAGAAATTAAATATTCAACTGTACAGAACTGGTATCCTGGTGATGCAGAAGGAAAAGGAGGGATTTTCAACTTCGTAACGAAGAGAGGACTTTGTGAGAAAAACGCAAAAATATCCTGGACACAAGTTGAAACAGGTTCAGCTGTAACTTGGAAATATCCGTCTTGTATATTGAAAGGTGATAACTCTATCGGTGAATTTTACTCTGTTGCAGTAACGAACAACTACCAACAAGCAGACACGGGTACTAAAATGATTCATCTTGGTAAAAACACAAAAAGTACAATAATTTCTAAAGGTATTTCTGCTGGAAAATCACACAATTCTTACAGAGGATTAGTTCAAATCCATAAGAATGCTCAAAACGCAAGAAATTTCTCTCAATGTGATTCTTTATTGATGGGAGATACTTGTGGAGCACATACTTTTCCATACATAGAATGTAAAAATAGTTCGGCGAAAATTGAACACGAAGCTACGACTTCTAAAATTGGAGAAGATCAAATATTTTACTGTTTACAAAGAGGTATCAGTGAGGAAAAAGCGATTAGCTTGATTGTAAATGGATATTGTAAAGAGGTGTTAAACCAGTTGCCGATGGAATTTGCAGTGGAAGCACAAAAGTTGTTGGCTATAAGTTTGGAGGGATCGGTTGGTTGATAGATTGACAGATTACTGATTGGCAGATTACTGATTGAAGATTAGGGCATTAAAGAAAATAGAATTAATTGATTATTAAATGGCGACTATAAAGAATTTTGAAGAATTGGAAGTTTGGAAGATTGCTATGGAATTATGCACAGAAGTATATAGCTTGACTAATTCGGACTTATTCTCAAAAGATTTTGCTCTAAAAGATCAAGTTAGACGCTCAGCGATTTCAATTCCATCAAATATCTCAGAAGGATACGAGAGAGATGGAATAAATCAATTTCTCTATTTTCTAGCAATTTCTAAAGGTTCTTGTGGAGAACTAAGAACTCAACTTCGAATTGCTTTTAATCTAAGCTATATCACAAACAACGAATATAATTTGCTAAATAAAAAGTGCTTATCAACAAGTAAACAACTTTCAGGCTTTATTAAATACTTAAGAAATTATAAATTAAACGAAAAGAATAACAAATTACAAATTCAATCTGTCAATTTGTAATCTGAAATCTTTTAATCTAATAAAAATGATAAAAATAGAAAATTTACACGCTTCCATTGATGGAAAAGAAATTCTAAAAGGATTGAACCTAGAAGTTAAAGCTGGTGAAGTACACGCAATTATGGGGCCAAATGGTGCTGGTAAAAGTACACTTGCATCTGTATTGGCTGGTAGAGAAGAATATGAAATCACTGCTGGTTCTGTAGATTTTGATGGAAAAGATTTATTAGAACTATCAACGGAAGACCGTGCAAGAGAAGGTTTGTTTTTAGCATTCCAATATCCTGTGGAAATTCCTGGGGTATCAAACATCAACTTCTTACGTACGGCATTAAACGAAATTCGTGAGTACAAAGGGGAAGAACAAATTTCTGCAAAAGACTTTATGCAATTGGTTCGTGAAAAATCTAAAATTGTAGAATTAGATGCAAAATTAGCTTCTCGTTCTGTGAATGAAGGTTTTTCAGGTGGAGAGAAAAAAAGAAATGAAATCTTTCAAATGGCTATGCTTCAACCAAAGCTTTCAATTTTGGATGAAACTGATTCAGGATTAGATATCGATGCTTTACGTATTGTTGCGAATGGGGTTAACACCTTGAAAACAAATGAAAATGCTACGATTGTAATCACACATTACCAACGTTTACTTGATTATATCGTTCCTGATTTTGTACACGTATTATACAACGGAAGAATCGTTAAAACGGGTCCAAAGGAATTAGCATTGGAATTGGAAGAAAAAGGGTACGATTGGATTAAAGCGGACTTCGACAAGCTCAGCCTGACAACGGAAGATTAATATATTTAGACTTCGACATACTTCGACAGGCTCAGTATGACAACGGAAGATTGATATATTTAGACTTCGAGAACCTCAGCCTACCTAAGAAATCCTGAATAGGAAATACAGGTTTAGGTTTGATAAATAAAACAAGCGAATAAACTTGTTTAAAAAAATAAATACTAATTGACATTTGAATAAAATGGAAGAGACAAAAAAATTTCACGAACGTATTGCATTGGAAGGGGTAAATCCTATTCTTCCGAATGAATTGCGTTTGGATGCACTTAATATATTAGCTCATACTGCTTTTCCAACGACAAGAACGGAAGCGTGGAAATACACACGTACGACAAAAATTAGCAATTCAACTTTTGCTTTCAATACATCGCAAGCAATACAATCTGTTGAGGAATACAAAATTGAGGGACTTCAAGGCAGT
This sequence comes from Flavobacteriia bacterium, assembly GCA_947453545.1. Taxonomy (GTDB): domain Bacteria; phylum Bacteroidota; class Bacteroidia; order Flavobacteriales_D; family Crocinitomicaceae; genus CANHVK01. The sequence goes on along the minus strand of CANGHE010000109.1, from coordinate 3,520 downwards.
GTAATTGTATTTGTTAACGGTTTCTTCAATGCTGCATTGAGTGATATTCAAGCAGAAGAAGGGGTTACTATTCGTCCATTATCAACTGTGGGGGCTGAATGGTTGAAAGAAAATGTAAACCAAAAACTTCAAGTTGAAGGTGAAGTTTTTAATGCTCTTAATAATTACTATACAACGGATGGTATTGCTATTGAAATTGGTAAAAAAATCAATGCTGCTAATTCCATTCAAATCATTGCAATTTCAACAGGATTAAATACACTTACAAGTACACGTAATGTAATTATTTCTCACGAAAATTCGGCTGCTCACATAACATTCAACTACGTTGGTAATCAATCGGATACTAATTTCACAAATACAATCACTGAAATTTATGTGAAAGATAATGCATCTTTGACAATTGATAAAATTCAGAATGAAGGTGTTAATGACTACCACATCAGTAGCGAAATTATAACACAACACAAAGATTCTCGTTTTACCTTGTTTACTGGAACATTCAGTGGTGCAATTGTACGAAACAATGTTTTTGTACACGTAGAAGGAGAAAATGCTGAAACGAATTTATACGGAACATACTTGTTAAACGGAAAACAAGTAGTTGACAATCATACAACGGTTGATCATAAAGTACCGAATTGTTATTCGAACGAATTATACAAAGGAGTATTAAACGACCAATCCACAGGAGTGTTTAACGGAAAAGTATTTGTGAGACAAGACGCTCAAAAAATCAATGCTTTCCAATCCAATGCAAATGTATTGTTGAGTGATAATGCAACGATGAATTCTAAACCTGAATTGGAAATCTACGCGGACGATGTAAAATGTTCACACGGATCAACAACAGGACAAATAGATGAAGAGGCTATTTACTATTTACGTGCACGTGGTATCTCTGAGAAATCTGCAAAGAACTTAATGATCAATGGATTCATTGGTGATGTAACTGAAAAGATAAAATCAGAAGCCGTTAGCACAAAAATATCAGATTTAGTTTCAGAGAAATTAGGATATACTTTCTAACTAACAAAACAACCCTTACTTTTGTTACTTAAACAAAAGTTGACATAAATAATGGAAGAAAGATTAGATAAAATCTTAGTCAATCGTGGTCTAATATCTACGCGTGTTAGAGCCGAAAAGATGATTGAAGAGACAGGAGTAAAAGTCAATGGTAAATTGATAACTAAACCTGGAAAAAAATTTATGTCTGATGTTGCTATCGAACTTATTGAAGAAGAAATTCCGTGGGTATCTCGTGGTGCATTGAAATTAATCAAAGCATTGGATCACTGGAAAATCGATGTAACCAACAAAATTGCAATCGATTTAGGTGCTTCTACTGGTGGATTCACAGAAGTATTACTTTCAAAAGGAATTCAAAAAGTGTTCTCCGTAGATGTGGGAACAGATCAGTTACACGCGAGAATCAAGGAAAACGAAAAGGTGATTGATTTACAAAAAACGCACGTTCGTGAATTGACTAATCACTTAATCACCGATGTTGTTGACATTGTAGTGATTGACGTTTCATTCATCTCACTAGAAAAAGTATTTCCATTTTTACATCCTTTTTTATCGAACGATGCTACCATTGTTGCGTTAGTAAAACCACAATTTGAGGTAGGGAAAGAAAATGTTTCCAAAGGAGGAATTGTAAAAAATCAAAAATTATACCCACAGGTAATTGAAAACGTTAAAAATTATGCGTTGCGCAGTAATTTGACTTACCAAGATCATATAGAGTCTCCCCTATTGGGAGGAGATGGCAACCGCGAATTCTTAATGTGGTTGAAAAAAAACAATTAATTCGTCAGCTATGGAATCAACTCAAAAAAGGAAGTTTAATATTCGTGAAATCAGAGAAGATTTTCCGGCATTAAGACAAACCGTATATGGCAAGAATTTGATCTATTTTGATAATGGTGCTACTTCACAGAAACCACAATTTGTGATTGACGCAATCAACCGTTATTATTCTAAGGAAAACGCAAATATTCACCGTGGTGTTCACCATTTGAGTCAAAAAGCGACAAACGAATATGAGGCTTCTCGTAAAACCATTGCCGCATATTTGAATGCTAAAAAAGACCACGAAATCATCTTCACGAAAGGAACTACGGATAGTATCAATTTGGTAGCCAATTCTTTTGGTGCTTTATTGAAAGCAGGTGACGAAATCATTATCTCTGCTATGGAACATCATTCAAATATTGTTCCTTGGCAAATGCTTTGTGAACGTGTAGGATGCGTTCTTCGTGTGATTCCAATTAATAAAAAAGGAGAATTAATTTTTGAAGAGTATGAAAAGTTACTAAACGAAAAGACAAAATTAGTTTCTGTAACACATATCTCCAATACCTTAGGCACCATCAATCCCGTTAAGAAAATCATTGCAAGCGCGCACAACGTGGGAGCAAAAGTGTTGATTGACGGAGCACAAAGCATACAACATAAAAAGATCGATGTTCAAGCGTTGGATTGCGACTTCTATGTTTTTTCAGGACATAAAGTTTTCGGTCCAACAGGAATCGGAATTTTATATGGAAAAGAAGAATTGTTAAACAAAATGCCCCCTTACCAAGGAGGTGGTGATATGATTGCCAAAGTAACGTTTGAAAAAACAACGTATAATGAATTACCATTCAAGTTTGAAGCAGGAACACCCCATATTGCAGGTGCTATTTGTTTGGGAAGAGCTATTGAATACTTGAATCAATTCAACATCGAAGACATAGAGCAACACGAATTGGCATTAGCCGACTATGCACAAGATTTGTTACTTACCTTCGAAGGGTTGCATATCATTGGAGAATCCAAAAATAAGACAAGCGTTGTATCTTTTGTCGTAGACGGAGTACACCCATTTGACCTTGGGACATTATTGGATAAACAAGGTATTGCGGTAAGAACAGGACACCACTGTACACAACCTTTGATGGATTTTTACAAAATACCAGGAACAGTTCGTGCTTCCTTTGCGTTTTACAATACAAAAGAAGAAATAGATATTTTCATAAAAGCGTTCGAAAAAGCGTTGGGTATGCTTAAATAAGAAAATATGAATTTGATAGATAAACAAAATGAACTTGTTGATGAGTTTGCAGTCTTTGACGATTGGATGGACAAGTATGAGTACATCATTGAATTAGGAAAAGAGTTGCCTGTTATTGATCCAGCAAAAAAGACCGCTGACAGAATTATCGAAGGATGTCAATCGCAAGTTTGGTTGGATTCAACGTTTACAGATGGAAAAATGCACTTCACTGCTGATTCAGATGCAATCATCACGAAGGGAATCATTGCTCTTTTAATTCGTGTGTTAAACAATGAAACACCCGAAGATATTGTTAAAAACGAGTTGTTTTTTATTAATGAAATTGGCTTGCACGAGCACCTATCCCCTACGCGTTCAAATGGATTAGCAAGTATGGTTAAAAAGATGAAAATGGCATCTATTTCAGCAATTGGAACAAAAAATTAAGGTTATGGTAGAGTTAGAAAATAAAATTGT
>CANGHE010000108.1 GCA_947453545.1 Flavobacteriia bacterium | reverse complement strand
GCTGTAACAGAAGCTGTAAACAATGCTATTATTCACGGAAATAAATTTTCTACTGATTTACAAGTACTGATTGATGTTCTTGAAGATGAACAGTCATTTTTATTTCGTATCACAGACTTTGGTTCAGGATTTGATTTTGAAAATTTGCCTGACCCTACTGCTCCTGAAAATATCGAAAAGGAAAATGGACGCGGTATTTTCTTAATTAAGAATCTTTCTGATAATTTAGAGTTTTCAGAAGGTGGTAAAGTAGCAACGATTTTATTTAATAAAGACAATGCTTGATATTAATTTTGAAGATATTTCTCCAATAGCTATTGATGAAAGTGTATTAAATAATTGGATATCAACTGTTTGCTCCAATGAAGGTTTCACTTTTTCTGATGTTGCATTAATATTTTGTTCTGATGATTATTTGTTAGAAGTCAATAGAACACATCTAGATCACGATTATTATACAGATATTATTACGTTCGATTATACTGATAATCAAGATGTTTCGGGAGATTTGTTTATTAGTTTAGATCGTGTTAAAGAAAATGCTGAATCCTTTGAGGTTTCTTTTGAGCACGAATTACATCGTGTTATTATTCACGGAATTCTTCATTTATGTGGATACAAAGATAAATCTGATGAAGATGAAAAGTTAATGCGAAGCAAAGAAAATGATGCTTTATCATTGATTAGTTTCACGTGAAACATCTTTTAACCTACTTCTCTTCTCTCTATTTTTGTTTCACGTGAAACAATTATTATGCTAAAAAGATACGATGTTATTGTTGTTGGTGGTGGACACGCTGGCTGTGAAGCTGCAAATGCCGCTGCTAAGTTGGGAAGTTCTGTACTTCTGGTGACAATGAATATGAATACAATTGCTCAAATGAGTTGCAATCCTGCTATGGGTGGTGTTGCAAAAGGGCAAATTGTTCGTGAGATTGATGCACTTGGTGGAGGTAGTGGAATCGTTAGTGATAAAAGTGCGATTCAATTCCGTATGTTAAATATGTCAAAAGGTCCTGCTATGTGGTCGCCACGTACACAAAATGACCGAATGCTTTTTGCGGAAGAATGGCGCTTGTTATTAGAACAAAATCCAAATGTTGATTTTTGGCAAGATATGTGTAATGGGCTTATTGTAGAAAATAATAAGGTTCTTGGTGTTAAATCTAGTTTAGGTATTGATATTTATGCTGATGCTGTTGTACTAACAAATGGAACTTTTTTGAATGGACTAATACATTTAGGAGAAAAACAATTTGGTGGTGGTCGTGCAGCTGAACGAGCTTCAACAGGAATTACAGAAGATTTGGTTGCGCTAGGGTTTGAAGCCGGAAGAATGAAAACTGGAACTCCTCCCCGCTTAGATGGACGCTCATTAGATTATTCTAAATTTGAAAAGCAAGATGGTGACACTATTCCTTCGAAGTTTAGTTATTCTTCTTTGACGAAACCATTAGCTCATCAACACGCTTGTCATATTGCTTATACAAGTGAAGAAACACACGCAATGTTGAGAACTGGTTTTGATCGTTCACCTATGTTTAATGGTGCAATCAAAAGTAGTGGTCCGAGATATTGTCCAAGTATTGAAGATAAAATTAATCGTTTTGCTGAGCGAGACAGACATCAATTGTTTATTGAGCCAGAAGGATGGAAAACTGTTGAAATATATTTGAATGGTTTTAGCACTTCCTTACCTGAGGAAGTTCAGTTAGCTGCTTTGAAAACAATTCCTGGTTTTGAAAACGTCAAAATGTTTCGTCCTGGTTATGCAATTGAATACGATTACTTCCCTCCTACTCAATTAAAACATACGCTTGAAACGAAAATAGTTGAAGGTTTGTATTTTGCAGGACAAATTAATGGTACTACTGGTTATGAAGAAGCAGCTTGCCAAGGTCTAATGGCTGGTATTAATGCTCATCGTAAGATTAACAGTTTAGATCCTTTTATTTTAAATCGTTCTGAAGCTTATATTGGTGTTTTGATTGATGATTTAATAACGAAGGGAACTAAGGAGCCTTATCGAATGTTTACAAGTCGTGCAGAATACAGGATTTTGTTACGTCAAGATAATGCTGATATTAGATTAACACCATTAGCGTTTGCTATCGGTATGGTTGATGAAGCAACAATGAAATTAGTTGAAGCTAAGAATGAAGGTGTAAAATCTTTGAAACGTGTACTTGCAGAAACTGGAGTTAAACCTGAATTTGCGAATCCAATTCTTGAAGGAGTTGGAAGTTCACCAATTTCTCAACAAGTTAAATTTAGTTCACTTATTATTCGTCCAAATGTAGGTTTGAATGAACTACTACAAATGGATTCTAAGTTGGTTGATACTGTTGGTGATTTTAATGCTGTTCATTCGGATATACCAGAACAAACAGAGATTCAATTGAAGTATGAAGGTTATATTCAGCGTGAGGAAGAGATGGCTTTAAAAATGCACAAGTTGGATGAGTTATCGATTCCTGATGATATTGATTATGCTCAATTATTTAGTATTTCATTAGAAGCAAGAGAAAAATTTAATGCTATTCGTCCTGCTACAATTGGACAAGCATCACGTATTAGTGGTATTTCACCAAGTGATATATCCGTTTTATTAATTTATTTAGGGAGATAGTTTCACGTGGAACATTTAAATCAATTAGCATCTTGTCCTGTGTGTGAACATACAGAAACAAGTAATCATTTAGTTTTAAAAGATTGGATGATAACCAAAGAAACATTCACGATTGTGCGATGTACGAATTGTGGGTTTCATTTTACAAACCCTATTCCAGCTGAAAATGTAATTGGAAATTATTATAAAAGTGAGGAATATGTTTCTCATTCATCTTCTAATAAAGGGTTGATTAACCGTGTTTATAATATCGTTCGTAATTATACCTTGAAGCAAAAAGTTACTTTGCTTGGGCGTTATACAAAATGTAAATCTATATTAGAAGTAGGTTCTGGTACTGGTCATTTTTTGAATGCTGCTAAATTAAGTGGTTATCAAGTTGAAGGATTAGAACCAGATTCGGATGCACGAAATTTTGCTCAAAGTAATTTTAATATTACATTGCAAACATTAGATCATCTTACTTCTATTCCTACAAATTCTAAGGATATCGTTACAATGTGGCACGTGTTGGAACACGTGTACCAACTAAAAAGAGATTTGAATGAAATCGTTCGAACTATGAAATCAGGAGGGGTGTTTTTTATTGCTGTTCCTAATATGAGTTCGTGGGATGCGCAACATTATAAAGAGTACTGGGCTGCATATGATGTACCTCGACACTTATATCACTTTCAAGAAAATACAATTAAAAAATTAATTGAAACGTTTGGTTTAGTTCATAAAGACACTTTACCGATGAAGTTCGATTCGTATTATGTAAGTATGCTTTCCGAGAAATATAAAGGAGGTTCTGCACTACAAGGAATAATCAATGGATTGAAATCAAATTTGCAAGCTTCGAAGTTTGGGTATAGTTCTCAGATATATGTTTTCGTGAAAGAATAGTGGCTTCGATAATTTCAACCACCATTCGATAATATTCATCACAAGATTTTTTCTAACCACCTACTCAATGTTGAGTAAGGTGGTTTTTTTATGTTTTAAATTTTATAAAAGAATTTAGTTTGAAAATCTACTAAATTGGTGTCTTGAATTCTTTTTTTTAAAGTTATATAGCTTATAAATTTTTATTTAATATAACTTGTTGATAATCAATGTTTTGTTTTATAACTAATGACTTGTCAGGTTGATGAGAAATTTTCGTTTAATTGTGTTTAATGTTATGTTCAATAGAAATATAGATTTTTGATAGTATTGTATTAATGTAAATTATCGTTCTGTTTGGGTTTATTTTTAATTATAAGGTCAGTTATATTAATTACTGTATCGAAAGCGTTAAATCGATTTAAATGGTGCTTATTTATTTATAATTTTCTGCCACTGATTCCAGTTGCACAACCAAAGAAGTAGGAATTATATTTAACTTCTAAATTATATTTTTCGAAGATCAATTTAGTTTCTTTACAATTGGAGAAATTTTTAGTGTAATTCCAAAGCATTTTGTAATCCGATGGATTACCTAAAAATATTTTTCCAAGTATGGGAATAATTTTACCTAAATAGAAACCATATACATTTTTTAAGAAGGGACTTTTTGGAACTGAAATTTCAATGAAACTAAATTCTCCATTTTGTTTCAAAATTAATTCCAATGTTTTTCCTAAGATTTCAAGTTGTGAATTGTCAAATGTTTTAAGTCCAAATGCACAAGAAACAAAATCAAAATGATTTGAAGTTAGTTGATTTTTTAATAAGTCTTGTTGTATAATGTTGATTCTATTTTGGAATGAAGTTGCATTTTTTATCTTGCTTTTGTTAACCATTTCCTCAGAAAAATCTAAACCGTGTATATTCGCATTAGGATATTTTTTCTGTAATGTTTTCCAATTTTCTCCTAACCCTGAAAGCAAGTCTAATACTTCAATTTGAGAATCGCTATTTTTTAATTTTTGCAAAAAGCGTTTACGCCATATAATTGAAAATCCAAATGAAGTTATAAAGTTCATACGCTCATAAGAACCTGACATCTTGTTGAATAGATTCTTAACATATGCAGGTTCGTAGATGTTTTGCATAGTAATATTGAAAAATTTATAAGTAACTATTCGAGTATTGAATTTTACTTAGGTTCCACCCAATCTCCGTGCTCTTTAATTAAATCAATTAATGCATCTACTGCTTCGTTTTCTGATACGTTTTTTCGAACCACTTCTTTTTCTTTGTACAGGTGAATTTTACCTGGTCCTGTTCCAACATATCCATAATCTGCATCCGCCATTTCACCAGGACCATTTACGATACAACCCATAATTCCGATTTTAATTCCTTTCAAATGGGATGTTTTGTTTCTGATTTTGGCTGTTGTTTCTTGTAAATCAAAAAGAGTACGTCCGCAAGAAGGGCAAGAAATGTATTCTGTTTTGGAAATACGTGTTCTAGTGGCTTGTAAGACACCAAAAGATAATGAATTAAGGAAAGTGTTAGGCTGAGGTCCTGTAATCCAAATTCCGTCACCAAATCCATCTATAAATTGATTTCCAGAATCACTTGAAGCAAACAATTGGAATTGTTCAGGATCAGTAATTGTATAATTGTATTTTAATACAACCGGATTGCTTATTTGAACAACATCTAAACGTGTTCTAACTTTACGGTAGATTTGTGTTTTGTTATCGTAGTTTGTAGTTAAAACTAAAATTGCTTTTGGATTTTTTTGAATGAATTCAAGGGGTAAATTAAGATCTTCTATTAAAACAAAAAATTCAGAAGTAAGTGTATTTTCTTCTGCTTCTGCCAATGTTAATAAAGGATAATGCTGCTTTTTGTGTTGCCCGTCATTTAACCAAGTTTGGTAATCTTGCACAACAGATAACATTCCTGGAAGTTCAAAAGAAATGGAGTTTTTACCAATAAACACATAGTCTGCTGCTAAATCTTGTAGATTCCATTTGTCTAATTCCACCGAATAATTATATCCAAATCCAAAGAAATTAGCTGGCTTTATCTCTGTTTTAGAACTTAAATCAGCAACAACAATTGGTGTATGTTTTTCACCAATATTGAGTACTTCGTGTGTTTTTCTTCTGTTGTATTGGAATGGATCGTATGTCAATTCTTCGTTTGTATCAATTTCAAGGATGTTTGTCAAATTCGCTTTTGCAATTAATTTCTGTGCAACTGGAATTTCAAATTCTGGATCTTCTGTCAACGAAACGCGAATAGTATCGCCCAATCCATCTTCTAATAAAGCACCGATTCCGACCGCAGATTTGATACGACCATCTTCCCCATCACCTGCTTCTGTTACACCCAAATGCAAAGGATAATTCATTCCCTCTTCTTGCATTGTTTTAACTAATAAACGGTAAGCTTGTACCATCACAAGTGTGTTACTTGCTTTCATTGATATTACCAATTGATGGTAGTCGTTTTTGTTGCAAATGCGTAAAAACTCCATAGCAGATTCAACCATTCCTTCTGGTGTATCCCCGAATCGACTTAAAATACGATCAGATAACGAACCGTGATTGGTTCCGATACGCATTGCAGTTCCGTGTTCTTTGCAAATTTGAACAAGAGGGGTAAATTTTTCTTCGATACGTTGTAACTCTTCTTGGTAACTTGCTTCCGTAAATTCTATTTCTTCGAATTTCTTTTTATCTGCGTAATTCCCCGGATTGACACGTACTTTTTCAATCAGTTTTGCTGCAATTTCAGCGGCATTCGGGGTAAAATGAATGTCAGCAACGAGCGGTTTGTGATAACCTGCTTCATTCAATAAACGTTTGATTTCTCCTAAATTTTCTGCTTCTTTTTTAGAGGGAGCTGTTAGTCTAACCAATTCACAACCAGCATCAATCATTCTCTTTGATTGCGCAACAGAACCTTCGGTATCCATGGTATCAGTAGTAGTCATCGATTGCGGAAGGATAGGATTTCCACCACCAATTTTAACCGTACCTATTTTTACTTCACTACTTACATTGCGAATTTTGTTAAAGTAGTTTGTACAATATGAAAAAGAAGAATTACTCATTGTGTAGAAATATTTTCTGTAAAATTAGTTTTTTATATAGCTTATTATTATTCACATGAATAACATTATCACAGATTAAATGTTTAAAAAGTCTTTTTCAAATTGAAATTAACTATGTATTTGTATTGTACGGAAATCTACTTATAGTGAATACCTTAAATGTGGTATTTTACAATTTTATCACAAAAGCTTTATCTGTTTTTCCTTGTATGACGAAAAAAATGAAGTACCTTTGAACATTATTTTAAATTGAATTACATGGAACGCCCTAACATTACTTTTGCTTCTAATCACAATGCTGAGTTTTATAAAACTTTGCAACAACGCGTTAGGGAGTACTTTAAGGAAAACAATATTTCTCGTTTCGGAAATGCAGGAATGGTTTTCAAAACAATCTTTATGATATCATTATATGTCGTACCCTTTATTTTATTGAATACAGTTTTTAATGAAAGCGTTGGATTAAGTATTTTGATGTGGGTAATCATGGGGTTTGGTATGGCTGGTGTTGGTCTATCCATAATGCATGACGCAAATCATGGTGCTTATTCTAAAAACGATACTGTAAATAAATTGCTTGGATTAGTAATCAATGGTGTTGGTGGATCTGATGTTAATTGGAGAATACAACACAACGTGTTGCATCATACTTATACAAATGTTACAGGATATGACGAAGATATCGATCCAGGAAAAATCATGCGTTTTACACCTAGAGCAGAGCGTTTAGGTATTCATAAATACCAACACATTTATGCTTGGTTTTTCTATGGTATGATGACCTTGATGTGGTGTACAGCAAAGGATTTTGTTCAAGCAGCGCGTTTCAAGAAACAAAATTTACTTAAAACACAGAATATCACTTACGGTAAATTAATTCGTGCAATTATCGTAACTAAGGTTATTTATTTCACAATTATTCTGTTTATTCCTTTGTATTTTCATACAACTATCTTGTCTATTCCTGCAACGATTGGATGTTTTCTTTTGATGCATTTTATCGCAGGTGTTTCATTGGCAGCGATTTTCCAACCTGCGCACGTTGTTCCAACTTCTACATATGAAATGCCAAATGAATCAGGTGTTGTTGAAGCGGATTGGGCAGTTAATCAATTGTATAATACAGCTAACTTTGCGCCAAAAGCGAAATTTTTCTCTTGGTTTGTTGGTGGATTGAATTTCCAAGTTGAGCACCATTTATTTCCAACCATCAGTCATGTACATTACAAAAAATTGTCTGAAATAGTTAAGAAAACAGCAGCAGAATATGATTTGCCATATTATTCTTATAAAACATTTTTTGGTGCAATAAAAGAGCATACAAAAATGTTACATGATTTAGGAACGAAAGACTTTGCACCTGCAATGCATCATTAATTTTAAATTATCTATTAAAGAATTTAAATTTACCTCAATCAGTAATGGTTGAGGTTTTTTTATGTAGTTTTATTTCTCTTTTTTACAGTATAAATGGCACTTCGCATTGATAAATATACGTGGGCAGTACGACTAACTAAAACGCGTTCTCAGGCTTCGGAATTGATTTCTAAGGGAAAGATTAGAGTTAACGCAACGGAAGTTAAACCTTCGCGTGACGTGAAGGTTGGAGATGTGATTCAAGTTCATAAAAATAGTGCGGTGTTTTCTTATAAAGTTTTAGAATTACTTGAAAAGCGTGTTGGACCTAAGTTGGTCGCCATCTACCTAGAAGATATTACACCAATGGAAGAGGTAGAGAAATTCAAAACATACCAAGAAGCACAACGTGTTTACCGTGATATGGGTATGGGAAGACCTTCCAAAAAAGACAGAAGATCGTTGGATGATTTTTTGGATTTTTAGTTAAAAAAATATCACCTCCCCTGCCCCTCCACATGGAGGGATATAGTCGGTTTCCCTCCTGGAGGAGGGATTAAGGGAGGTGATACGTAATCATTTCTTTATCAAACATATATTGTTTTACAATAATTCATTTGCAAGGTT
>CANGHE010000107.1 GCA_947453545.1 Flavobacteriia bacterium | reverse complement strand
TTTTGTAACAGACTATGCTATTGAAGCTATGAAACGTGTCGGCATCACTTCGGAAGCAACCATCATTCGCGGAGGAACAGATGGATCGAAACTTTCTTTTATGGGATTACCTTGTCCAAATATCTTCACTGGCGAAATGGCAATACACTCTCGCCACGAATACGTGAGTGTTCAAGATATGCAAAAAGCCGTTCAAACAATGGTAGAATTAATTCAAATTTGGGAAGAGAAACAAGCATAGTCATAAAAAAGGTGAATGCTTATTTGCTAAACATTCACCTTTTTAATTAAAACATATTTTTCAGATTCTTACTTCGTGGTCTGAGCTCCCCGAAGACCACTCATCAAAAATGCCTTATATTGAGTCACATTTGGAACATAACCAATTGGTTCATTCAAATCATTACCTTCTGCATCAATCATAACATACAAAGGTTGAGACAATTGCCCATAATGACTAACCTGATAATCAGACCATTTATTCCCAACTGTTTTTATCATTCCTTGAATTGCTTTCGAATATTTCCATTCTGATTTTGGCAATTTCTCTCTATCATCCACATACAATGAAGCAATTACTACTTGATCTTTCAGGATAGGATTCACAGCTTCGTTTGACCAAACTGTTGACTCTGTTCTACGACAATTAGGACAATTATACCCTGTAAAATCCAACAAAATTGGTTTTTTCTCCAACGCTGCATATTCTTTGGCTTTCTCTAAATCATGAAATACTAAGATACTCCCATCTCCCACCTCATGCATGAATGGACGATATTTAGCAAAATTTGGACTTGTATTAACAACCGAGGCAGAAGCAGGTTCTCCTTTTACAAAGCGGAAGTTATCTTCACTATGCGTTCTTGGAGGAGCAACACCATCGATCAAACGCAAAGGCGCACCCCACATTCCAGGAATCAAGTACACAGCAAAAATAAATGCACTCAATGCAAAAATAAAACGTGTCACTGTTAAGCGCTCAACCGGAGAATCATGCGAAAACTTTAATTTTCCTAATAAGTAAAAACCAATAATGAAAAAGATTACTATCCATACTGCAACGAACAATTCACGCGTTAATATATCCCAATGGTATGCTAAATCTATTCCAGATAAAAACTTCAAGGCTAACGCTAATTCCAATAAACCTAGAACTACTTTCACTGAATTCAACCATCCACCAGACTTAGGTAAACTATTTAACCATCCTGGGAAAATTGCAAATAAAGTAAACGGAAGTGCTAATGCAACAGCAAAGCCTCCCATTCCGATAGCAGGAGCAATCATATCCCCTCCAGTAGCAGACTCTACCAATAAAGTTCCTATGATTGGACCAGTACAAGAAAAGGAAACCAAACTCAATGTGAAAGCCATAAAAAATATACCAATCAACCCGCCTTTATCAGCATTTCCATCTGCTTTGTTAACCCAAGAACTAGGCATACGTAATTCAAAAGCACCCAAAAATGAAATGGCAAAGAAAATAAATATGGCAAAGAAAATGAGGTTCATCCATACATTTGTGGATAAATCATTCAACCCCGAAGGACCTAATAACGCTGTAATTAACAATCCTAAAGTCACATAAATAACAATAATAGAAACCCCATATAACAATGCATTTAATATACCTGTGATACGTTTCTTAGATTGTTTTGTAAAAAAGGTAACAGTCATTGGAATCATAGGAAATACGCAGGGAGTCAACAAAGCAATCAATCCACCACCAAATCCTTTGAAGAAAATCACCCACATTGAATCTTTCGTTTTAGAAACCACCTTCCTTCTAATAGTTTTTGAGAATACTTTATCCGTGTTTTTGTTCTTTTCTAGAGATGCATCTACTTCCTTCATCTCATCTACTTTTTGAACTAAAGAATCTTTGTTCGCAAGAATAACTTTTGCATTAACTACTGGAAGAAATCCAATCGCTTTTACACTTGCCTCTTGCTCAGGAGGAAAAATACATCCTGACTCATCACAAAGTTGAAAAGTATAACCAAACTTAATTTCTGTTGGTTGATTTGTTAAAAATTCAATCTCTTGCTTAAAAACAGCCGAATTTTCAAAGAACAAAGAAACACCTAAATCATCTTTATGTACAACTGGCTTTTTACCATCTTGTAACTTACCAATTACACGGTAATTTTTTGATGTAGGAAAAACAAGTGTAGTTGGATATCCTGTAAAATCCGCTTTATTCGGGTCGTGATTTACCGAATAAATATGCCATCCTTTTTTGATCTTTGCTGTTGCAACTAAAAATGCATGCGAAGCATCTTTCTTCTCTAAAGAAAATTCCCAACTCAATTTATCAGTCCAATCAACTCCTGGCTGAGCAAAAGTGAGATACGAAACAATTAGAGACAAGAACAATATCAACGACTTCATAAAATTATGCTTCATAAAATGAAATATTATATCAAATATTAACGCGAAAAAAAATCCGTTTTGAATTTAGATACAAATCTAACACAAAACGGATAATAACATTTGTAACAAAGGATACTAACCTTTGTCTTTTTATCAATATTTAACTTCTACAATACGATTTATTGGAATCCATACACCTCCTTTAAGACAGATATATTTAGAACCCGTTGCCCAAATAGTTGTTTCCACACGTTTTGGTCCTTCATCATCATGGAAATAAATTGAAACCTTCGAGTGGTAACCATTTCCTAAACGAGTTGCTTGCTCTAATTGATGTCTCAATTCCTCATGCTGCTCTACTTCAATCTCTTTGTTAAAAGTCATTGATGAAACCAACTCTTTCTCTACTGTTTTATATGCTGCAATATCCATAATGATAATGTTTGTTGTTCTAAATTAGTAAAATCAATCAATATTTACAAATAGTAAACAATGAATTAGCTACAAATCTAAGGTTTTTTCGTGATTTTTTTATACGTATTTACAAGAAATTGAGAAAATCAAGATTGTAAACTAACTTTGAGTATTTTTTGAGTTGTTTCAGTTACTTGAATCAATCGAGAAACTCTAAATCCTACACACCAAACAATCTTTTCATCATCAACTAAAACCAATTGATGTTTTCTATGATGAGAAGTAATTTTAGCATCAGTCAAAATATCAGAGATGAGCTTTGATCCTTTCATTCCAATAGGATTGATTCTATCGCCAACTTCCCATACGCGCAATTTCAAGTCTCCTTTCAATTTTTCTTGATCTAGAAAAAGTATTTCAGATGAAAAATGAGAAGGTAAACTAATAACTTCTTGAATTAATAAAGTAGGCAAAGTAATTTGTTCTTGTTCAAGTGAAAAGAAAAAATGATCATGCTCTCTATATATTTCTATATGTTGAAAACGTACAATTTTGCCCTTTTGACTTTTTAGTAACTTTTCAAGCTCTTCCAACAACGATGTTGGAAACGATAACATTTGAAGTAAACAAATTTTTTCTTCTTTAGTTAAACAATTAAAATCTGTAAAATTTAATCTATTCGATTTTTTGAAGATATCGTATATAGATCGAACAGAATTTTCAAGTAATTTTTGATTCTCTTGAAAAACTTCAATCAATTTCATAACTGATCCTTTTAGGGTAGGAATGCTACTTTGTACAAAAGGAATAAATTCATTCCGTAATTTATTTCTGGTATATTTATTTCCCAAATTGGATAAATCCTCCCTCCATTCCCAATGCTTTGATGTTGCCAAACTAAATACCGCTTCTTTAGAATACCGAAGTAGTGGTCTAACTAAACGATTATCGATTTCTAACATACACGAAAGACCTAATATTCCTGACTTTCTTGCTAAATGCTGAAAAAAAGTTTCTATTTGATCATCTGCATGATGCCCTAAGACAAGTATCGAATCTTTATCTTGTGATAGATATTCTTCAAAAAAATTGTATCTTATTTCTCTTGCAACTTCCTGTAGATTACCCCCGTATTTATCCAAATAAGCATGTGTATCTACTTCTTTTATAAAAAAGGACACGTCATATTTTTTTGCTAATTGAGAAACAAAGACACTGTCTAATTCGCTATCTTTTTCCCTCAATTTATAATTAACATGCAATAAACAAACTTTTGAAGATACTAAACGCATCAAATGAAAAAGTACGACAGAATCCACCCCGCCGCTGCAGGCAACATAAACCTTTCGATCTTTCAAATGTTTCCATTTTGAAACAAAGTAGTCGACATCAATTATCTTCAAAAACTCCAATGATCTTTTTTATTTTTAGACTACATTCATCAAATTCTTTTTCTGCATCCGATTTAATTGTTATGGCACTACCTACCGAACAGGAAAAGGATGCTTTCTCTCGATTATAAACTAACGAACGTATAACAACATTTA
This sequence comes from Flavobacteriia bacterium, assembly GCA_947453545.1. Taxonomy (GTDB): domain Bacteria; phylum Bacteroidota; class Bacteroidia; order Flavobacteriales_D; family Crocinitomicaceae; genus CANHVK01. The sequence goes on along the minus strand of CANGHE010000107.1, from coordinate 4,384 downwards.
AATCAAATGAACCACTAGGTTTTATTACCCCTAAAGAACCGGAATAAATACCTCGTTTAAAAGATTCAAATTGCTCTATCAATTTCATGACATTTACCTTAGGTGCACCTGTCATAGATCCCATTGGGAAAGATGCTTGCAAACAAGAACATATAGATGTTTCAGGTAAAATAGTACACCGAACTGTAGAAATCATATGATGAACCGTCTCAAAAGTATGAATACCGCACAATTCATCTACGCAAACACTTCCCTTTGTTGCTATTTTGGATAGATCATTCCTTACTAAATCAACAATCATAACATTTTCAGCACGCTCTTTATGGTCATTTTGTAATTGATAGATTAATACTTGATCACTCGATGCTGTTTCACCTCGTTTTACTGTCCCTTTAATGGGTTCACTAATGAGTTGATCTCCTTTTCGTTTTAAGTATCGTTCAGGGCTCGCACAAAACACTTCCCAATTATCAAATGAGAAATAAACAGAAAAAGGGGCTTTTGTCCTTTCAAATAAGCGATTAAACAAGGTTAACGAATCAAAACTTTTTACATTTTCAGCATAAAACTCTTGACAAAAATTCAATTCATAACAATTCCCTTGTTGGATTTCTGTCTTTACTAAATTCACTTTTTCAATATATACTTCCTTCGAAATTCTTGATTTAAAACTAACTGATGGTAGAGAAGCTTCAGTATTTGGGATTAAAAATGATTCTACAAAAAATCGATCACTGTCGGTAAGTTCGCCTTTCAATACTTGATAATTATCTGCTTCAAATTGAATTACCACAGCAGGAATCCATAATATCACGTCAGGAAAATCAGACAAATCAATATTCTTAGAATTCAATGATTCAAACTGATTTTTTAAATCATACGAAAATGCACTTAAGATATAATCTCCTTGATTTTTATTGATAAAACGCTCTATCTGTAAAATACTTCCTTCCCCTGTAAACACCAAACTATCAATCGCCTTAAAAGCCAAGAACTTTTGAGTTGGACAATAATATACTGAGGACACATTCATACATCGTAAAACAAAAAATTCCGTCCTCTTTTGAAAACGGAATTAAATTTAATGATTTTGTATTCTAGTTGGCTTTTGGACCAGCATTATTCACTGGAGAATCACCTTCAGGTGCAGGACCAACATTTCCTTTGATTCGCACTACCTTATTAGGTTCATTTGTTGCATTAGAAGTGATTGTAACACTTTTTGCTATAGGACCAGGACGTTTTGTGTCATATTTTACTGTTAATGTACCTTTAGCTCCAGGGGCTATTGGCTCCTTTGGCCAAGAAGGAACAGTACACCCACATGAACCCTTTGCTTCAGATATTATTAATGGCGCATTACCTGTATTTGTAAATTCAAATGTACAAGTTCCGTTTGCTCCATATTTCACATTCCCATAATCATGTGTTTCCTTTTTAAACTCTATTTTAGCACCATTCAATGCTTGACCAAAGGAAAAAACAGACAAACACAATGTCATTAAAAATAATATCTTTTTCATAGCTGTTAAATAATTTTATTATTCAAATATAAGAGATAAACTCAATACAAATGCATTTTTTAAGAATTGTTAAGAAATTTAATGAGCAGTTGAACTTATTTTAAGATATTCCAAATAAGGATATTTTAAATTACTCAAGCGCTTTTCAATTTCCACCTTAACTTTTTTCTTTAATTTAGGACAATCCACCAACATACGTTTATAATAGCGCTTTATCCTATTCGTATCTAACAAATAAAGATCTGAAGTTGTAGCTGCACTATACAGTACCTCAGCTTTATGAGAATAATTAGGGTAATTCTGTAAAAGTGTATCAACACAATTAACCGCATATAAGTATCGCTTCTCTTGCGTATGCAATTGATGGATCTTATCTAAATAAGTTGGTGTGAGCGAATCATTAGGGAATTTATGATAATAACTTTCATACAAAGCTATCGCACGCTGAATCATTGAGGAAGGAAGAGAATCAACTTTGTTATTTACAATTAAATTGTAATGGTATTTAAGGGAATCCTCAACCAAATTAATTTTTTTATTAAGCGCTGTTTTATCATTTAAATTATTTGAATCGAAACTATTCGAATCAGTCTCTCTCGAACAAGAAACTAAAACCAATACAACAGCAAAGAAAAATAGAAGTTGTCTCATTTTCCTTTTTTAATAGCTGGAAATTTCATCCTATAGTCTACAACAACTAACCCTTTAGATATATTGGTTAATTTCTTAGTTAATAACTTACGCTTCAACATAGAGAGGTGATCTGTAAAAAGTACACCTTGAATATGATCATACTCATGTTGAATAATACGCGCTGCATACCCTTTAAAAACTTCTTCTTTGTGAAAAACCCAATTTTCATCGTAATATGAGATACATATTTCTGGCTTTCTATATACTTCCTCCCTTATTTTTGGAATACTTAAACAACCTTCATTAAAACCCCATTCTTCTCCTTGCTCGTCATGAATAACAGGATTTATAAATACTTTTTTAAAATCTTCTAATCCTTCAGTTCTTGGATCTTGCTCTTCTTCCTCTTCATCAAGAAATGGTGAACCATCAACAATAAACAATCTTATTGACTGTCCGATTTGAGGTGCTGCCAGACCTACTCCTTGTGCATTATACATAGTCTCAAACATATTCGAAATTAAATCCGATAATGAAGGGAAATTAGCGTCTATATCTACTGCTTCTTTCTTTAAGACTGGATCTCCATATGCTACTACAGGTAAAATCATGATTCAAAATTTAAGGCTACAAAAATAAGAAGAATGTTTCAATATAAATTACATCCCTTTTGATTGCATGTAGGATTGAAGTAAAATAGTGGCACTTACTTCGTCAATTAATTCTTTATTATTGCGCTTCGACTTAGAAATACCAGAAGCATAGATAGCCCTAGAAGCCATTTTAGACGTAAAACGCTCATCATAAAGTACAATATCTACAATAGGAAACTCTTTTTTTAAAACATCATATAATAAATGAACGTTAGATGTAATATGAGAAGCTTCACCATTCAAGCGTTTTGGCTCTCCCAAAACAATTGTATCAATATTTTTTTCAGTAACCGTTTTCTTTAAAAAGTAAATTAATTCTCTACTATCAACAGTCGTTAAACCTGAAGCAATAATGTTAAATTCATCTGTAAGAGCAACACCCGTTCTTTTTAAACCAAAATCTAAAGCTAATTTTCGCCCCATACACCAAATAATTTGAGGTAAAGATAGCATGGAATGTATCAAATTCTCAAATTGAAGTATGTATATTTGCAAAAAAATGCAATATGAGATCGATTATAGAAAATGCTTGGGACAATAGAAATTTATTAAATGATAAAGAAACTATTCAAGCAATAGAACACGTCATTGAAGAGCTAGATAAAGGTATTCTTCGTGTAGCAGAGCAAGATGTATCAGGAAACTGGATAGTGAACGAATGGGTTAAAAAAGCTGTAATCCTATATTTTCCAATACGCAAAATGGAAACTATTGAGGTTGGACCATTTGAATTCCATGACAAAATGCAATTAAAAACAGGATATAAAGAACTAGGTGTTAGAGTAGTACCTCATGCTGTAGCCAGATATGGTTCATTTATTGCTCCAGGAACAATCTTAATGCCTTCTTACGTTAACATTGGTGCATATGTAGATTCAGGTACAATGGTTGATACTTGGGCAACAGTTGGTTCATGTGCTCAAATTGGTAAAAACGTACATTTGAGTGGTGGTGTAGGAATTGGAGGCGTACTCGAGCCATTACAGGCCTCACCAGTAATTGTTGAAGACGATGCTTTTATTGGTTCACGAAGTATTATTGTTGAAGGGGTACATATCGGCAAGGAAGCAGTTATAGGTGCAAATGTCTGTCTTACTAAATCAACAAAAATTATTGATGTAACTGGGGATACTCCAATAGAAACAACTGGTTATGTTCCCGAAAGAAGCGTTGTAATTCCAGGTTCATACACTAAAAAATTTCCTGCTGGTGAATTCCAAGTACCTTGCGCATTAATTATAGGCAAAAGAAAAGCAAGTACCGACTTGAAAACCTCACTTAATGACGCACTAAGAGAGCATAATGTTGCGGTATAGATTAATATTTTAAGACTCTAAGTTTTCCTAAATATTAATTATTTTACATTTAATTATTGTTTCTTCGTTGGAAAGAATTATTTTTATGGGTTCAATTATAAATAACACTCAGATGAAGTTTAAATTTATTCTCGCTCTAATCTTTGGATTTACAGCAAGTTTCACATCAATTTACGCACAACAAACAGAGTTTTCTTGTGCACATTCTGAAATGCAAGCCAAACTTTGGAATGAAAATCCTCAAATGAAAGCCGATTTC
>CANGHE010000106.1 GCA_947453545.1 Flavobacteriia bacterium | reverse complement strand
TCGGTTTTTTAGGATATATTTCAGAACATTGTCCACCTGGCTGTGGTAATGAGTCGATTAAATGACATCTCAATTTCAATAATCCTGCTTCAAATACTGCAAATAACCCTACTGGTCCTGCTCCAATGATAATGATATCTGTTTCTATCATGATGTTTTATTTTATGGTTGTAAAATTAATAATTTAAATTTTGTTTCCTCCCTTGAGGGAAGATTAAGGAGGGTGATATTATTAATTATCATCCCCCTCGATCCCCCTTCAAAGGGGGAAGAGAGATTCTCAATCAAATAAATCTGTCGATAAATATTTGTCTCCACGGTCGCAGATGATACATACTACCACTCCACTTTCTAATGATGGAATTAACTTTAATGCTGCTGCAACAGAACCTCCGCTGCTCATACCAGCGAAAACACCTTCTTCACGTGCTAAACGTTTGGTCATTTCTTTAGCTTCTTCTTCAGAAACTTCTACCACTTGATCAACGCGACTTCTATCAAATATTTTTGGTAAATACTCTTCAGGCCATTTACGTATACCTGGAATTTTAGCCCCATCAGCAGGTTGCGCACCAACTATAGTGACATTTGGATTTTGTTCCTTTAAGTAACGAGAAACCCCCATAATAGTTCCTGTTGTCCCCATTGCAGAAACAAAATGAGTTACAGTTCCTTCTGTATCTCTCCAAATTTCAGGTCCCGTTGTTTTATAATGCATGTTTGGATTATTTTGATTTCCAAATTGGTCCAACATAATATATCCTTCGTTTTCAACCTTATTCCGTGCATAATCAATTGCTGCCTCCATACTTCCTTCTGCCGGCGTTAAGGTAACTACTGCACCAAAAGCACGCATACTCAATACTCGTTCACGCGTTGAGTTTTCAGGCATAACCAATTCAATATGCAAATTATTCAATCGTGCAATCATTGCTAATGCAATCCCTGTGTTACCACTTGTTGCTTCAATCAATTTGCTATCCGGTTTGATTAATCCACTTTCAATTCCTCCTTGAATCAATCCAAATGCAGCACGATCCTTCACGCTACCACCCGGATTATGTCCCTCCAATTTAGCTAGTAATTTTACTTTGGGATTGGGATTGATATCCGTCAATTCAACCAAAGGTGTATTACCTATAAAATCTATTAACTTCATTATAATTTATTATTATTTTTCTTAATTAATTCTGGTTGATGGTATACCAGTGTATTTGGCTCGATGCTTTCTGTAATCCATGTATTTCCACCAATTACCGAATCTTTACCGATTATTGTTCTCCCCCCAAGAATAGTTGCTCCTGCATATATTACTACACCGTCTTCAATGGTAGGATGTCTTTTAGTTTCTGCCATTTCTTTTTTAACACTCAACGCCCCTAAGGTTACCCCTTGATAAATCTTCACATAGTTACCAATAACTGTGGTCTCTCCAATAACAATTCCTGTGCCGTGGTCTATGAAAAAATATTCACCGATTGTTGCTCCTGGATGAATATCAATCCCCGTTTTACTATGTGCCAACTCAGTTAAAATTCTTGGAACAAAAGCAATCCCTTGTTCAAACAATTGATGTGCAATTCTAAAAATGCTTATCGCATAAAAACCAGGATAAGAACGCATTACTTCCTCAACTCCTCTTGCTGCTGGATCTCCTTTTTCGATGGCTTCCGCATCCTTTAATAAGGAACCATAAATTGATGGAAGTGCTAAATAAAATCGTTCTAGTTGCTCCGAAACAGGAAGATTTAATTCCTTTTCAACATGCAATAATACAACTTCTAATGCTTTCTTATTCTTTTGATATTCCTCCTCCAATTGTTCTTGTGAAACAATCTTTTTGTTATTATATGCAGGAAATAATAAAGACAATAAGGACTCAATAAACGTTTCTACCAACAAAGGAGATGGTAAAGCCGTTTTCTCGGAGTGATTTTTATAAAGCGTTGTTAATAGGTTTTGCATAGTTATTAATCTTCTAAAAAAATATTTTGTTCAATTTCCTCAATTGTAGGCAACGAAGATTTTAAATTATCTGGTAAAATTTCAGTTAATTCAAACTCACTTATTCCTATTGGTTTATTTATACCTCTTAAAGAAAACTCAGCTTCAATATTATTTTTTTCTCTACAAAGTAATATTCCAATTGTTGGCTGATCATTGTCCTCTTTGAGTAAAGTATCAACTGCTGATAAATAAAAATTCAATTTACCCGCATATTCAGGGATAAATGAAGTGTTTTTTAATTCAATTACAACGTAACACTTTAATTTTATATGATAAAAAAGTAAATCTATATAATAATCATTGTCTGCAATTTCAATATGATATTGTTGTCCAACAAAAGCAAAACCTTTTCCAAGCTCCAATAAAAATTTTCGGATATTAGATACTAATTGATTTTCCACATCTCTTTCCTTATATCCTTCAGTTAATGTTAAAAAATCAAACACGTATGGATCTTTCAATGTTTGTTGTGCTAAATCTGAAAAAGTATTTGGTAATGTATTTTTAAAATTAGTAATTGCAGCTCCTGTTCTTTGAATTAAATTTGATTTAATTTGTAATGCTAAAACCTCCCTACTCCAATTATTTTCTTGTGTCTTTTGTATATAATACAAGGCATGATTTACATCTTTAATTTTTGTGATAATTAGTTTTATGTGTCCCCATGGAATTTTAGAAACGACTTTTTTTACTATTAATTCTCCAAAATCTACATTTTGGTTCTCAGCTTGTGAACTAATATTAGGAAGGATACTTTCAATTTGGTTCACAGCCTGTGAACTAAGTTGAAAATAATTATAAAACAGTTTACAAACTTTAAGATTTGAAACCGAAAAACCTTTCATTTCTGGAAATTCAGAAGATAAATCTTTTGAAGCTTGTTCTAATATTTTATCCCCCCATGAAGCTTTTTTTAGCTTTTCTGAAATTACACCTCCAAGTTCCCAATAAAATTCAATTAGAGCAGAATTGACTACAATTGCAGCTTTTAATTGCGATAAACGAACTTTATTTTTTAATTCGCTTATCCAATGTTTATATTCTATGTTTGAAACTGTATCCAAGTTCTTAATTAGTTAATTACTCCCGCAGCAACGGTGTTGTTCGTGTTTTCATTAATTAATATAAACGAACCAGTTTTACGATTGTTTGCATACTCATCGAAACTAATCGTTTCAGCTGTTTTTATCGTCACCTTACAGAAATCATTCAAATGTAAAGTACCATCACTTTCTTCTGTTGTATAGTTGTAGATATTAATCTTATTATCAACTTCTTTAATCACCGCTTTGGTTCGGAAACTATTTTGTTGTAATAACAATTTTTGTCCAGGTTGAAACGATTTATTGTCCATCCAACAAACGATTGCTTCAAATGTTTTTTCAGATTGAATTGATTCATTCAAGGGAACAAATGTAGTACCACGAGAAATATCAATTTCATCCGAAACATGTATTATGATTGGTTCACCTGCATGAGCTTCGTCCACTTCTTTACCAAACTTCTCGATTTTTTCAATGGTTGTTATCAAATCAACTGGATGTACAGCAATTTTATCACCCTTCTTGAAAGAACCACTCAATACACTTCCTGCATACCCACGGTAATCATGCAATTCTTCAGTTTGAGGACGAATTACATATTGTACTTGGAAACGTGCTTCTTGCGTTTTAAAATCTTGCTCAATTTCAACATTTTCTAAGAACTCAAACAAAGATGGTCCTTCGTACCAAGGTAAATTTTCTGAATGTTTTACGACATTATCACCAGTCAATGCACTTGTTGGAATGTAAGAAACTTTTTTCAAGTTCAACGATTGTGCAAACTTTTCGTAATCTTGTTTGATTTGTTCATACACTTTCTCATCGTAATTCACCAAATCCATTTTATTGATACACACTAACACGTGAGGTATCCCAACAATATTGGAAATGATACTGTGACGACGTGTTTGTTCCGTAATACCGTGACGCGCATCTACCAAAATAATCGCTAAATCCGTATTCGAAGCACCTGTAAACATGTTACGTGTGTATTGTACATGTCCTGGTGTATCTGCAATAATGAATTTACGTTTATCCGTTGTAAAATATTTATAAGCAACATCAATTGTAATTCCTTGTTCACGCTCTGCACGTAAGCCATCTGTTAACAAAGCCAAATCAATATCGGCATCTACACCTGTTGATTTACTTTGTTTAGTTAATGTTTCTAATATATCTGTTGAAATGGATTTGCTATCGTATAATAATCTTCCGATCAATGTGCTTTTTCCATCGTCTACGTTTCCTGCGGTAAAAAATCTTAATAATTCCATTTTAGAGATTATGAATTATGGGTTATGGATTATGAATTTAATTTTCGTTTATTTTTAGTCGTTATGATTGAACTTCGAATCATACGTAACAACGAAGTTGATTCGTAATGTAATTCTTTAAATTGTTGTTCATTAATCATATCTGTTTTATATAATATTTCAAGCCAATAACATGTTTCATCACATTCTTTTTGAGAGATTGCTAATTTGTGAATAAAATCAGCAGTACTTTCTGCATTTTGTGCTTCTCTAATTAAAGCACCTACTGCTGTTCCACTTCTCAATAATTGACGATTTAACACATTTTCTTGGTAATTCGTTGTTTTTGCATTACATAATTTTACAATTTTCACTGCAAAATCGAAGGACTTCTCTTGAAAGATATTTCTTGCGTTCATTAGTATATTTTATAAATTCCTCTATTGAATTTAATAAAAAACATCAAATGAATTATTGATTATGGATTATAAATTATGATTTAATTCAACATTCATAACTCATAATTCATAACCTAAAAATATCCTCCTTTTTTTCTATCTTCCATTGCTGCTTCACTCACACGGTCATCCATACGTGTTGCACCACGTTCAGAAATTTTTGTATCCTTTAATTCAGCAATGATATCATCAACTGTGTGTGCTTGACTTTCCACTGCTGCTGTACAGGTCATATCACCAACCGTACGGTAACGCACTTGTACTTTTTCTATTGTATCAGTAGGTTCAAGTTGAACAAATTCATTTACGTTCATCCATTGACCATGTTCTGTTTTAATACACTCACGTTCGTGTGTAAAATAGATAGAAGGCAATTGAATGTTTTCACGTTTGATATAATTCCACACATCCAATTCAGTCCAGTTTGAAATTGGAAAAACGCGTACATTTTCTCCTTTATCAACTTTACCGTTGTAAATGTTCCACAATTCAGGACGTTGCTTTTTAGGATCCCATTGTCCGAACTCATCTCTAACGGAAAATATGCGCTCTTTTGCTCTTGCTTTTTCTTCATCACGACGCGCACCACCAATACAAGCATCAAATTCAAACTCGTTGATTACGTCCAACAAGGTATAGGTTTGTAATCCGTTTCTACTTGGAAATTTACCCTTACCATCTTGTAAGTTTTTCTCTTTGATTGTATCCGCGACATATCTAACAATTAATTTTTCGTCTAATTCTTTCGCTAAATTATCACGATATTCGATCGCTTCTGGGAAATTATGTCCTGTATCTACATGTACCAATGGGAAAGGAAATTTTCCTGGACGAAATGCTTTTAAAGCTAAATGAACTAAACATATACTGTCTTTACCTCCACTAAACAAAAGGGCTGGACGGTCAAATTGTCCTGCAACTTCGCGCAAGATGTAAATTGCTTCTGCTTCTAATTGATCTAAGTAATCCATTTTAAAAATTATGAGTTATGAGTTATGAATTATGAGTTTTCAATCATCATTCATCATTTATAATTTATAATTACGAATGTAATCCGCATTCTTTTTTATCTGTATTCTCCCACCACCATCTACCAGCTCGAAAATCATCGCCTTCTTTAATTGCTCGTGTACATGGTTGACAACCTATACTAACAAATCCTCTATCATGTAATACATTGTATGGAATATTGTATTTTGCTATTTCTGAACGAACTTCCTCAGTAGACCAATGTGACAATGGATGTACTTTTACGATATTACGTGCTTCATCAATTTCAACCATTGGCATTGCCTTTCTATTTTCTGAATGCTCTGCTCGTAATCCTGTTATCCAACAATCAATACCCTCTAACGCTCGGTTCAATGGCTCTACCTTACGAATGAAACAACATTCTTTGCGATTTTCCAAAGACTCATAAAAACTACTAGGACCCTTTTCTGTAAGTAATTTTTCTACCGCTTCATGTTTAGGAAAATAAACTTCTATCTTTTTATTGTATCGCTCAATCGTACTCGTTAAAACGGAATACGTTTCAGGAAATAAACGACCAGTATCTAAGGTAAATACTTTGATTGGCAGATTATTACTAAAAATATAATGCGTAATCAACTGATCTTCTATACTTAGACTAGTAGAAAAAGCAGCTTTATTAGGATACTTTTCAGCAATATGCTTCAAAGCTTCTTCGAGGTTTAGTATATCAATATTTGGATTTAATAACATATTTAAATGGTTTTTGTTACCTCATATATTGTATGCCAATCTTGGTAAGTTAATTGAATTTCACTTGCTGTCGCTGCATTCTTGATACGCGATTTAGACAAACTTCCAATAATAGGAAGCGCACCCAATTTATGTATCCATGCTACCGCAATTTGTTCTATATTGGAGTTGTATTTTTGTGTAAAACCTTCCAATGTTTCACGAATGGTAACCGCTCTATAATCATGTCCAAACAAAATATTTCCATCTGCTAATGGACCGAAAGCCATTGGTTTACTGTATTGCTCTTTGATAAAATCAATACGACCATCTTCAAGAGCAGTTGTATTTAATAAATTCAATTCAAAATGATTAGTTACAACCTCTTGCGACAAGCGAGATGCAATTAATTTGTGTTGTTGCACATTGAAATTAGAAACACCAACATGTTTGATTTTACCTCTGATTTGTAAAGACGTTAATACAGAAGCAACAGCATCTACATTCATCAATGGATCATAATCTTGAACCAACACAACATCAATGTAATCTGTGTTTAATTTACTTAATGAGGCATCTATTTGTGCAATGATACTTTTTTCTGTAAGAGGTTCGTATTCAATCGTTCCATCTTCTAACGCTACTTTATTTGTAACCTTAGTAAAGATTACAAGTTCGTTTCGGTCAACTCCTAATTTAGTTAAGGCTTCACCAAACAAACGTTCAATTTTACCATGACCATATACCGGGGATAATTCAAAAGCGTTTATACCAATGCTTAATAAGTATTCTGTAATTTCGGCTACACGTTCTACATTTAAATCTTCCTCATTCTCCCATCTCCAAAAACTATAAATTGCATCTGATGTTTCTGGTCCTGAATCGCTTAGTAATACTTTTTTCATTTTTATATTTTAATTAGTTTTATTTTTAGTCTTCTTTAACCTCATTGAGGGTTTCGATAGCTATCGGAAATGGAGGTGATTTACTGATTAACAATTAATTATTTAAAATCATCCCCCTCACCCCCCCTTCAAAGGGGGAAGTTAATTTTCATAATTTAAAGATAGACATATAAATAATACGTAAACTCACTATGATGACAACAATTCCAACAAAAATCATCATTGCTTTTACATTTAACTTTTTAGATAAATGCGCTGCAATTGGCGCTGCACACACACCTCCTAAAATTAACCCAAGAATAGTCTGCCAACCAGAACCACCAATTAATGTGAAAAATGTAAAAGAACTCGCTAGCGAAACAAAAAACTCAGCCAAATTCACAGAACCAATTACTAAACGAGGAGTTTTACCACTCGCTATCAAAGTCGAAGAAACAACAGGTCCCCATCCTCCACCGCCAATAGCGTCTAAAAATCCACCAACAGTTGCTAACCAACCAACATGTTTGATTTTTTTTCTTTTTTGGTGTTTACGAACCACTTTCACTATGATTACGATTCCTAAAATTAATGTATAAGTTCCAACTACGGGTTTGATGTAATCGTTGTAATTTTCAAATTCAGTTAAAATATAAGCACCTAATATCGAACCAATAACACCTGGTAATACGATTACTTTAAACAACTTACTATTGACATTACCAAATTTTAAATGCATCAATCCAGACACACCACTTGTAAATATTTCAGAAGCATGTACACTCATACTTGCAACTGCTGGACTTACACCAAAAGAAAGTAAAAAAGTTGTTGCACTTACTCCGTATGCCATCCCTAATGCACCATCAATCATTTGCGCAATGAATCCACCCAACATAAAATACAGAAAATCTCCATCCAAGTCATGTACTGCAGTATACGTAGAATTCCAAATTGTTTGTGGTGGTAAAAGAGTAAACAAGATATGACCTGCAATCAAAATAGCAAATACACCCAGGGCATACCATACTATTTTTCGGACATTAATATCGTACCACTTACTTTCTTTCTTTTCAATTAAAGTTGAAGTAATCTGATTTAATTCATTCACTTTATGTTGAAAATCCCCTTCCAAGTGATTCCGTAATTTATTCAAATTATCCAACGCATCTTCAACATTATCTGAAATATTATCGTTCAAAATTTCTTTCAAACGCTTAGCAAATGTTGGAGATTTTCCATTAGTTGAGATTGCAATTTTCAAATTTCCTTTGGTTACAATAGAACCTAAATAGAAATCGCATAATTCAGGTTTGTCAGCAACATTCACTAATAAGCGATGTTTTTTTGCAATCAAACGAATTGCTTCGCTTGTTGGA
>CANGHE010000105.1 GCA_947453545.1 Flavobacteriia bacterium | reverse complement strand
CCCCAACCTTCTTCGTTTTGTGACATATCTGATTTATTTTTCAGTTAATAAAATATCAATTGTTTCTTCAATTGATTTTGGTTTATAATCTAACTCTGATTTGGACTTCGATAAATCAAATCCAGTACGCGGTGGTCTCTTTGCTGGTTGATTCAAGGTAGAAGAAGAAATTATCTCTACATTTTGTGTTGATTTTCCTAAATGTTTCGCTATTCTAAAAACGATTTCATTTACGGCCATTAATTCAGGTCCACACAAATGAAAAATTCCTTTTTTGTTGCGATTACAAATTTCCAAACATCCCCAAGCTAAGTCCTCTGCCCAGGTTGGCATACGGAATTGATCATCTATAATTTTCATTGAATCACCCTTGGTTAATGCTTCAATCGACCAAAGAACTATATTCGTTCTTGAAAGATTATTAGCCGTACCATACACTATAATAGTACGAGCGATTGACCAATTATCATTTTGACTTTGAATCAAAATATTTTCGGCATCTACTTTTGATTGTCCATAAATACTAACCGCTGAAGGTTCGTCTGTTTCTTTGTAATTTCCTTTCAACCCATCAAAAATGAAGTCTGTTGAAAGTAATTCGAAATGTGCGTTGATTTTTTGTGCCTCCTCCCATAGTTTTCGTGTAGCATTGACATTCACTTCTTGACATTCTTCTGGGTTCAATTCACAGTAATCTACATTTGTAAGTGCTGCAGTATGAATAATGTGCGTTGGATTATAAGACGTAAAAATTTCTTGAATTTGATTTTGATTCGTAATATCTAATTCTAAATATCTACTATCAGGACAATCATAATTTCTGTTTTTTCCATTCGAAGTAGCTAAAAATTCTGTGCCACGTTTTAGACAAATCTTTACAATCTTTTGTCCTAAAAGTCCATTTGAACCAGTGATAAGGATGCGCATTATTTATAAATCGTTTAAATTCAGATGTTAAATATATAGATTATTAGTTAAATACGAAGCTTCGACTTCGCTCAGCTTGACTTTTAGATTTTACTCGGCTTGACATTTAGACTTCGCTCAGTTTGGCATTTAGGTTACATTCCGTTTGACTTTTACCTATACTTGAGAAGCATTATAAAATCATTCGGAAATTACTTTAAACCGAGTAATTCATTTAAGTGAGCAATTTGGGAAGGGGTTCCAAGTACGAAAAGTTTTGAATGTGGAACAATTTCTTCTTCACCCGTGGGATTGATGACATAATCTCCTTGTGCAGTCTTATAACCAATGATAGTTACATTAGTTATACTTCTTATTTTCAGAACCTTTAAATCTTTTAATTTCTTAAATTGATACTCAGTTGGAAGTTCGTTAAATGCTATAGATTCGATATTCACTCCTTCATTTCCTTGTGATCGAATTGAATCTAAAAATTCAACTACATCCGGGTTAGCCACTAACGATGCCATATGTGTTCCACCAATAGAATCAGGCATAATAACATTATCTGCGCCAGCTAACTTCAATTTAGCACAAGCCGATTGATGTGTTGCTCTTGATATTATTTTAATGTTTTTATTTAACTCACGAGAAGAAAGCACAACATACAGATTATCAGCATCTTTAGGTAAACACGTAATCACAGCTATTGCACTGTCAATTTTTGCATTCGCTAATACTTCATCACTTGTAGAATCACCTGCTAGAAAAACAAAATCTGGATTATGAGGAAAATTTGCAAATTGAGCCTCATCACTATCAATAACCAAAATTTTTGTTTTTTTACTTAACAAATCATCCGCTACTTGTTTTCCAACACGTCCATATCCACAAATTACAACATGATTTTCCATAACGTTTAATAGTTTATTGACTCTGTATTGCTTTAAGTTAAGTTTGTAATCTCCACCCATTATGTATTTTGTGATAGAAGATATCGCTAATGCGAAGGTACCAAAACTTATGATTATTAAAAAAATTGTAAATAACTTACCCAAGGTAGACAACTCATGTGTCTCTTCAAAACCGACCGTAGCAGTCGTTATTACTGTCATGTAAAAGGCATCAAGCAAGGACCAATCTTCAATAATCATAAAGCCAATCGTGCCCATCAATACGATTGCAACAATTATCCCTAAGAAGATATATACTCTTTTAAAAACGCGAAGATTCTCAATCATAACCTATAATTCCCAAACCGTTGGACGTTTCATTCGTTTAAACCCAAAATAATGTTTGTGTTCTAATATCCAAGCCATTGCAAAATATAATAACAAAGGAGATCCCAAAGTAATGAAAGAAGCGTAAATAAATCCAATTCTTACTTTCGATGAACTGATTCCTGATTTACGCGCAATCCATGAACAAACACCATAGGAGCGAAGTTCAAAGAATAGAGCAATCTTTTGTATTGTTTTCATTTTGTAATACTTTCATTCCAATTTGACAGGACAAACATTTTTTGTTACTACAAAATTCGTTTATTAATTCCAATAAACCTTGACTTTCAAAAGCAGATTTGACATTTATCTGTATTTTTTTCCAATATGAAATGATATTATTTCGTTCAGCAGGAAGTTTATCCAATAATTCGAAAGCAATGTCAATTTTATCATATTGCTGATTATAAAAACCTTGCCAACATAAAAATGGCACTACTACATTGATAACTACTAAATCTTTTAATTGTTTTGAAAATGATTGACTATGTTTAATTTCCTTAGTAGAAAAGGATGTGTGCTTTTTCCAATATTCAGGAAGTTCAAATTGCCAATCTATCCACCATTTTAACCATAAATTAATATCATCCGATAAAAAATGAAAGAATTTATCTTGCGCAATAAGTTGCGAAAATTGCAGTATTCTAAATGGTGGATAACTGTAAGCATGAAGTCCAAAAAATTTCCAAGTGCTATGATTCATTGGCTTCAATTGATATTTATTCGCAAAGTGTTGGGCTGTTTTCCATTCTTTCAAATCTATATTATCAGGTAATAAACCAGATAGGAAAAATAAAATCACGGTCCTTTCATTTTCATTCACTCGTAACAAAGAATTATATTTCATTTGCTGACATAATTCAATCATTGGTAAGGCATTTGTTTTTCCACCTATTATTTGTGCTACCCATTCAATTATAACTTGTTTTAAATCTCCACCTAATTCTACATAACGCTCCTGAATTAATGTTGCTTTACGTTTCAAACGTTGAAATAAAGCTGTTTCAATTTGATGTGTAATAAATATGCTTTCAAGTTTATTTATTTGCTGGCTGCAAGCAACTTTATTTTTAGAAGTTACAAATTGTTGAATTTTATTTAATTCATCCTTCGAAATATAGTGAGAAAGTTCTAACGTTGGAATTTTTTCATTTTGAACAGTAACCGTCTTATCGTTTTGGTAAACTACATGAAGTATTACGTTTTCATACGCATTATCGAATTGATGTTTATGTAAATACCACTCTGAAGCTTTCATATGTATTTCAATATTACCAGACCATATTAATCCATCAATCTTAATTTGGGCATTAAAGAAATCGGGGCCACTTTCAAAATTATGTTTTCCAACATTGAGAATTTCTATTTTTCGACCATCTGTAAGTATAAATTGATGGAATGGTAATCGTTTAGTTTTCCATAAATAGTGTAAAACCTCTTCTTTTATATTCATCTTTAAATGAGTTAATTATGATTTATACATCTCAAAACTCTATTTAAGTTAGTGAAAAATGTGATTTGTATTGCAAGAAATAGGCGAAAAAATAGAGGGGGACTTCGGCTCCGCTCAGTCTGACAAGATTAATAGTTGAATATAAATCTTGGCTTCGATCAGTCTGACAAGAATAATAGTTGAATATAAATCTTGGCTATGCTCAGTCTGACAAGGATAATAGTTGAATATAAATCTTGGCTATGTTCAGTCTGACAAGTATGGTTGAATATGAATCTTAGCTTCGATCAGTCTGACAAGAATTATAGTTGAATATAAATCTTGGCTATGCTCAGTCTGACAAGGATAATAGTTGAATATAAATCTTGGCTATGCTCAGTCTGACAAGTGTGGTTGAATATGAATATTAGCTTCGATCTGTCTGACGAAATAGGTTTAGTTATTTGAAAAACTTCAAAATGAGTTCTTCTAATTTTTGAGTTTCGGTAAGTGGAAGAAGGTGTCCGCCGTTGGGGATAGGGACTACGTTTTTGATATTGGAGAAATACAGAATACGGTCGTTGGTTCCGTGTATGTGGAGAAGATTTTTTGGAGCAGGAATACAATTCCAACTCAACCCTTCATTTTGCCAGGTGCACACTATGTTTAAAGCCCAACGCAAATAGCTTGGAGAGGTATCGTTATAAATTGCATCTAAATTTTTTCGATCTTCTTGTGCCGTTACTCCAAACACAAAGTAGGATAAACGGTTTGACTTTTTGAGCCATTTCATGGGAAAAAATAGGGGAACTTTTAATGTTCCGAGCACACGATAAAGCAATGGAATTTCCTGTTTTGACTTTGCAGAAGCAATCAAGATTAGTTTTTGAAACGGAAGAAATTTGGATACTTCTATTGCCATCATTCCTCCAAATGAAATACCGATCACTAAGGGATTTGATTCTGTGATTTGTTTGGAAATACGTAAGGCATAATTTTGAATTGTTTCTTTTTTCAATGGTTCAAGCCAATGAATATACACTGGTTCAAACTCATGAAAATTCATTTTATGAAATACGCGGTGGTCTGCGCCAAGTCCTGAGAATATGAAGATTTTTTGTGGCATAATTTATTTCAAAGTCCATTAATACAAATGTATACTTTTATTTATGCGATTTACTTTTTGAATGGTTTTATTGGCTTTTGATAGGATATTGTTTCGCGGTGAGAAACAGAAGTTATTTTGTCACTTTTTGTTGCAGCAAAAAGTAACCAAAAACTGCTTCGTAGCTGGAAAAGCATCGGCTTTTATTTCGAAACGTTCACTACAAAAACAAAACTTCCTTCGAAGCTACTTCATGGTCGTCGCTTTACAGGACTCCTCAAACACTTGTTTTTGTTATGCTACCTTATTCGATAAAAGCACGATTTACTTTTCCAAGGCGACAGTGGTTCAATCGCTAATTGGGTGTTTAGGGTGTAGTTTCAACCGTTTGTGGTTGAGAGCGTGACTTCGACTTCGCTCAGTCGGACGAAACTGAATTTTATTTATATCCTGGGAACAAGCTTAATAAGCCTGCTTCCGAAGCATCACAGACTCCTCTTTCGGTAATAATTTTGGTCACCAAACGCGCTGGAGTAACGTCAAATCCATAATTACTTGCTGGGGTTGTTTCCGGACAAATCAATACAGGTTCGATGTTTCCATTAGGTCCTTTACCAATCATGTAACGCACCTCATCTTGGTTGCGTTCTTCGATTGGAATTTCTGTTAATCCATTATTGATTGTCATATCCAAGGTCGTAGATGGAAGTGCTACATAAAACGGAATCTTATTATCGAAGGCAGCCAAAGCTTTCAAGTATGTTCCAATTTTGTTTGCCACATCCCCTTGACGCGTTGTACGGTCTGTACCCACAATGACCATGTCTACCATACCGTGTTGCATGAGGTGACCTCCGGCATTATCGACGATTAGTGTATGTGGAACATTGTGGCGTGTTAATTCATACGCAGTCAAATTTGAACCTTGGTTTCTAGGACGCGTTTCATCTACCCACACATGTACTTTGATTCCTTTTTGAATCGCTTGGTATATTGGTGAAGTAATTGTCCCCCACTCAACACACCCCAACATTCCTGCATTACAATGTGTTAAAACGTTCACCACTTCTCCATTTTTTTTGTTTGCGATTTCTTCAATCAGCGGTAAACCATGCACACCAATCATACGACAAGTTTCTACATCTTCCTCTACAATTGCAGCAGCAGCTTCCCACGCTGTTTTCAAGAAATCATCTGCATTGTCCATTGATTCACGCATTTTATCCAATGCCCAAAATAAATTTACCGCAGTTGGTCGAGAAGCTCTTAAATCCGAAAACGCTTGATCTAAGAATGAGCCGTCCAATTCTTTTTCCACCATCTCTCTAACCGCAAGATAGATTCCATATGCAGCAGTAGCTCCAATTAACGGTGCTCCACGTACTGTCATTTCTTTGATTGCTACCTCAGCATCTTTGTAAGTAATCAGTTTTTCAGTAACGAATTCGTGTGGAAGTTTACGTTGATCAATTACTTCTACATAGTTGTCGGCAGTAGGCCAAATAGTGCGAAATTTTGACATGGGAGAATTATTAATGATGAATGTTTAATACTTAATAATGAATATCATAAAAAGATTCTGCAGTACTGTTCCAATTAGCAATCGTACCAGGACGTACTAATTGAATAGTTTGCAATCCTGCTTGTTGAGCTGCTTCTAATTCCTCGATGATATCTGATAAAAATAAGATATCAGCAGGTTGTATTTTTAATTCTTGACTGATTTTGGTATAGGTTTCTACTTCTCGTTTTCCGCCGGTTGTTGTATCAAAATAAGCAGAGAAATAAGGTGTTAAGTCACCCGAAACACTATACCCAAAAATTAGTTTCTGTGCAGCGATTGAACCCGAAGAAAAAACACCTAATTGGATTCCTGCTTCTTTCCAATTTTTTAATGCTGGAGAAACATCTTCATAAACATGTCCTTTGATTAAACCAGACTCATACGCTTCTTTCCAAAGTAGTCCTTGTAATTCTTTTAGCGGCGTAATTTTCTTATCTTCATTTGACCAGCGAATCAGGGTTTCAATGACCTCATCATCAGAAGCAATAGAGATCTGTTCAGTTTCACTTGCTAATCGAATGGTTTCTTTAAAAATTGCTTGAACTTCAGGTAGATGAACCAAAGCGCGCACTTTTTGGATATTTTCTCTGAAATAAGGAAAAAGTACATCGTATACAAAAGATACAGAAGTGGTTGTTCCTTCGATGTCAGTGAGTATGAAACTAGGTTTGGACATGAAAATTGAATTAGGTCGTTCAAAAATATAAAAATCCCTCCGAAGAGGGATAAATAATTTGTTAAAGAAAGATTAAACGTCAATAATAGCTCTTCGACTCCGCTCAGAAGGACAACTTCGACTTCGCTCAGAGGGACGTTTCTTTGATTCCGCTCACTCTTCGACTCCGCTCAGAGTGGCTTTAATTTTTCACTGTAATATCCGCGAATTTCTCTTCCAATTTAGAGCCTGTATATTCCGGCACCCAACCTGACATATCAATAAAAATTCGAATTGCCTTTACAAATGGATTTTCCGGACCTGCATCAAACCAATGCTTTGTACCAGCAGGAACAGAAATTAAATCACCTTTTTCACAAAGCAGATTAAAAACTGGTTCTGTTTCTAAATTAAACCAAAAAAGACCTTTACCATCTACGAAAAAGCGAATTTCATCTTCTGAATGTGTATGTTCTGCAAGAAATTTAGCACGAATAGCATCATAATTTTCAGTCAATTTGTTAATCGAAATAACATCAGATGTTTGGTATCCACCAGCTTCCATGAAGGGTTTCAAATCCTTTTCGTATGCTTTTAATATTTCTTCTTGAGTTGCTCTATCATCAAAAACAACATCACAAGTCCATTGATCAAAAAAGACCCCTCTTTCTTGGAAAAACGCACGAATTTCTACTGGATCTGTTAATTGAATATTCTTTTCAGGAATTGATAAAATTGCCATAACTAATTATTTTTTAAAACAAAGTTAAAATATAAGCGTATTAAATCCTACTAAAACTATATGATAGATATCAGTTTTTAATAAATTGAATATTTCTTACATTATCTTCCATATCCATTAATCTTATGATATACATTCCAGAAGCAAGGTTAGCAACACCTATTACATTGTTTTTATTTATTATTTGATTCGATAACAAAACATTTCCTGTTGGATCAACAATATCATACTTAACAAAAACATTATTTTCTAATTGGAGATTCAAATAATCTAACGTTGGATTTGGATAAAGCGCCACGCTGATTTCTTGCAACTCATTTATATTCAAACACTTTCCAATTGCAACTATTTTTGAGACTGTACTAGCACAAGATTTTTTTGTCCTTGTATACGTAATATTCGTAGTTCCTTCAGAAACAAATGTAATTAAGCCATTAGCGTCCACAGTCGCAATAGAATTATCATTACTATTCCATACACCACCATCAACAGAAGATTTAATTGTCGCCAATTTTCCAAGACAAACAATTCCATTAATTGAAAGGATACCCGAATTAGGAATACTATCAATTTGTATCGATAAAGTAGAAGTAGTAGCACACTGACCTTGAGAAGGTGTAAAGGTATATGTCGTAGTTTGTGCGTTATTAATTGCAGGTGACCAAGAACCTGTAATACTATTTAAAGATGTTGTAGGCAAAGCACTTAAAGTTGTTCCTGAACAAACTGATGCAACGGGGGTAAATGTAGGGGTTGTTTTAGCATTTACTGTAATCGTCATTGTTGCGTTTGTTGCACATTGACCACTTGTTGGAACAAAGGTATATGTTTTGGTTTGGGTATTATCCAATGCTGGTGACCAAGTGCCCGTAAAACTATTTGTTGATGTTGTAGGCAAAGCATTTAATGTTGTTCCATAACAAACTGATGCAACTTGGGTAAATGTAGGAGTTGTTTTAGCATTTACTGTAATCGTCATTGTTGCGTTTGTTGCACATTGACCACTTGTTGGAACAAAGGTATATGTTTTGGTTTGGGTATTATCCAATGCTGGTGACCAAGTGCCCGTAAAACTATTT
>CANGHE010000104.1 GCA_947453545.1 Flavobacteriia bacterium | reverse complement strand
GCAGGAGATGTTGGATACATCATATCCGGAATCAAACAAGCAAATGAAGTTAAAGTTGGAGATACCATTACAAATGCTGCAAATCCTTGTTTAACTTCTATCAAAGGTTTCGAAGATGTAAAACCAATGGTATTTGCTGGTATTTACCCAGTTGAAACTGATGATTACGAAGAGTTGCGTTACTCGATGGAGAAATTACAATTAAACGATTCTTCTCTTGTTTTTGAACCAGAATCTTCAGCTGCATTAGGCTTTGGATTCCGTTGTGGATTCCTAGGAATGTTACACATGGAAATCATTCAAGAACGTCTAGAACGCGAATTTAACATGACTGTAATTACAACAGTACCTAACGTTTCCTATTTTACATACTTAACGAAAGATCCAGAAAAAGCGATTATAGTAAATAACCCATCGGAATTGCCAGATCCTTCGTATATGGCAAGCATCGAAGAACCTTACATAAAAGCCCAAGTAATTACCAAATCGGAATATACTGGTCAGGTCATGAGTTTGTGTATTGAAAAAAGAGGGGAATT
Organism: Flavobacteriia bacterium; assembly: GCA_947453545.1. Classification (GTDB taxonomy): domain Bacteria; phylum Bacteroidota; class Bacteroidia; order Flavobacteriales_D; family Crocinitomicaceae; genus CANHVK01. The sequence continues at coordinate 8,307 of CANGHE010000104.1, read as the reverse complement.
AAAAAATCAAGTGTATTTAACACAAGATCGTGTAGAATTGAGCTTTGAAATGCCTCTTGCTGAAATCGTATTTGATTTTTATGACCGATTAAAATCTGTATCTCGTGGATATGCATCGTTTGATTACCATCCAATTGGGTATAAAAAATCCGATTTAATTAAGTTAGACATAATGCTGAATGCTGAGCCAATCGATGCACTTTCAGCTTTGGTTCACCGCAGCAATGCCTATGAACTTGGGAAAAAAATCTGTGTTAAGTTGAAGGAATTAATCCCAAGACAACAATTCGAAATTCCAATTCAAGCAGCAATTGGTGCAAAAATTATTGCACGTGAAACCATCAAAGCATTACGTAAAGACGTTACCGCTAAATGTTATGGTGGAGACATTTCGCGTAAACGTAAATTGTTGGAAAAACAAAAAGAGGGTAAAAAACGTATGCGTCAAGTTGGTCGTGTAGAAGTACCTCAAGAAGCGTTTATGGCAGTATTGAAATTGAATGATTAATTTTTAGATTTTTGAATAATTCTTATTGTGTCCCCCTCTGAGCGTAATCGAAGGGTATACACATTAATAATACTACTTACAAACGTTCTATGATCAATCCGTTTGACGACAATTATTTTATGAAACAAGCCTATCAGGAGGCTCAAAAAGCATTTGCTTTAGGTGAGGTTCCTGTAGGTGCTGTTGTTGTTGCTAACAATCAAATCATCGCAAGAGCTCACAACCTTACTGAACAACTAAATGACGTTACTGCACATGCTGAAATATTAGCTATAACTGCTGCTGCTAATTATCTTGGTGCTAAATATTTGCACGATTGCACTCTATATATCACCTTAGAGCCATGCAGTATGTGTGCAGGTGCTTTACATTGGTCTCAAATAAGTAAGGTGATTTACGGAGCAAGAGACGAAAAAAGGGGCGCTTGTAAAATTCAGCCATCCTTATTCCATCCAAAAACACTTGTTACAAATGGGATTATGGAAAAAGAATGCGGGGAGTTGATAAAGGAATTTTTCAAGGAAAAAAGATAATCAATTCAACTTGTTGAAAAAACCATAAATTTTTGGGTTTCCTTTCCTAATTTTCACTTTAAAGTCATCCATATAAAAATGATCCTTGTGTGGATTCCATACCAATACCTTTAACTTAATATCATTTTCCCTAATATTAATATCAGAAAGTTTGATGCTATGATAAATTGTTACCCAATCAGTATCAACAACTGAAGAGTCAATAAAAGTAGAAAAATCAGTTCCCCTCCAATCAATATTCTTAGTTGGTGTATCTAAAGTAGAAACCAATGTAGCTTTTATTTTATTCGAAAAGGGTTTTATTCTTACTGATATATCAATATAATTATCATCATCATTGATTAACTGATATAAAGGGATTTCAAATGAAGGCGAATATTCAATTGTACTATCCATTTCGCATAGTTCATTACGAACATTTTTTTTGGAAAGTGTTTCAAGTTTAGTCCAGCCCTTCCTATTACTTTTAAAATCCATCACACTAGTAATATCATGACTTGAATTACCCTTAGTAAATAAATAAGTTGTTCCTGACACGAAATTATGTTCAAATACAATTTTAGGATAGTACTCTTGAATTAACGGAACAATTAACGGATGAGAATCAAACACCGCCCCCAAATATAGCGTATCATATTTAACTGATGATTGTTTTAAAAATTGCTGAAAAGACATAAAATCAACAAATGCATCCATCCAAATAAAATCTGAATCTATATTCCATTTTTTCATATAATGATTTTCAATATCTCTATGTGAATACTCTGCATCTATTATTGATATTGTAGCATTACTTTTAAATTGATTATAGTCCTTAAGTATATTCTTATAAATTGACTGATAAAAAACTGTATAATGTTGTCTTTGAAACACTAAAACAGAAATATTTACACCAATAATAACAGTAATTATAAACAAATTAACATTTTTTCCTTGTTGTTTAATCCCTCCAAAAAACAATGGAAGTAAAAATGGAAAACTAAAGATAAGTACAGAGTATTGTAAAACAGGAGACCTTAAAACAGAGTATAAATAACCAATTAAAAAAGGAATAAAGAACCAAATTAAACACATTAGATTTTCTTTCGAAAAATAATTCTGTTTATTAAAATCGCAAAGTGAATAGATAATTAATAAACTAATTACACCTATAACCATGTATGAAAATTGAAATAGATAAAATAAATAGTAAGCTATAAAAATAGGTGTTGGTTTACTCAACCATTCGCTTAAACCACCTATTTGTAATTGTGCTAAAAAAACTGAAATGTGCGGAACATATAACATCACTATTATAATGCCACAAAGAATAAATTTCCAACGTTCTACTTTACTCATAAAAAACAAACCAGACAACGATATAACAAATGCTAATAAAGCTGAAAAATGATGGTTATACAAACACAATGACGCAATAAAAACATACATTGTATAATTGAATAAAGTATGTCTTTTCTCAAAACATATTCTATTCCAAAAATAAACCAAAGCCATTACAAAAAACAACCCACTTGCATAAGGTCTAGCGATTTGACTATACATAACTGTATATTGAAGAGTTGATATGTAAGAAGAGCAAATGAGCGCGACGGTTTGATTGTACCATTTATAAAAAATGGTGTACGTAAGCCAAACTGAACCTATTCCAAATAGCAAAAAAGGGATCTTAATTACCCATTCCTTATCACCAAAAAGTTGTTTATAGTAATAAACAAAAACTTGTAAACCTGCAGGATGTGCGTCAATTTTAACTCCTTTCTCTATCAAATCATCAAAAGATGAGAAATTCGTTCTAAATAATGTACTAAACTCATCATGAGTAAATGGAATCTCAAAAAGATTGAAGAACCTTAAAATTACAGAAACGATAAGTATAATTGCAATAATATAATTCGTACTGATCCAATTCTTCATCAAAAAATAATTTGAACAAAAATAAATAATATTATTCTTGCATTTTATATAACCAGAAATTAAGACTATTATGAATAACAAACCATTACAAATCAACAACCAATAAAATAAACAGCACAATATCAGATGGATACACTAAAACAGATGGATTTAACAACTAAATTCATTAATACTATGTATCATTTCATCGAGAATAACAAAAATTGCTTTATTTTTGCGTTCGAATTAAAAAGCGTAAATCCACCTGAAATATGGCACAAATAGAAATCAGACTTCCTAAAATGGGAGAAAGCGTTACAGAAGCAACAATTACAAATTGGTTGAAAAACATCGGAGATAGTGTAGCTATGGACGAACCACTTGTTGAAGTAGCTACTGATAAAGTGGACAATGAACTTCCTTCTGAAGCTGAAGGAATATTAATTAAGAGGTTTTTCGAGAAAGACCAAGTTGCACAAGTTGGAGATGTAATCGCAATTATTTCTACAGATAGTAGTGATGTAGCTACTGAAACACCAACTGCAACTATAACTACTTCTGAAGTAATCATTCCAATAGAAACTCAAGCAAACACGGCTCCTTCTGTTCAATCTAACAGCAATAAATTTTATTCTCCTTTAGTAAGAAGCATTGCGGATAAAGAAGGAATTTCAGGAAATGAACTTGATTCTATCAATGGGACTGGTCAAGAAGGTCGTGTTACAAAAAAAGATATTTTAGCATACGTTGAAAATAGAGGAAATACAGTTGTTACTGCAACTCCAAGTACTCCAGTCGTTGAAGCACCGAAACCTATAGTGCAAACACCAAGTACTCCTGCTCCTGCAATAAAAGAAATCGTTTCGATTCCAAGTGCAGGGGATGAAATCATCGAAATGGACAGAATGCGTAAATTAATCGCTGACCATATGGTTATGTCTAAACATGTTTCTCCGCACGTAACATCCTTCGTTGAAGCAGATGTTACAAACATCGTGAAATGGAGAGAAAAAGTGAAAGATGGTTTCAAAAAACGAGAAGGTGAAAATATTACGTTCACACCAATCTTCATGGAGGCTATAGCTAAAGCAATAAAAGACTTCCCGATGATTAATGTTTCAGTTAATGGGACACAAATCATAAAGAAAAAAGATATCAACTTAGGAATGGCGACAGCACTTCCGTCTGGAAACTTAATTGTTCCTGTCATCAAAAACGCAGATCGTTTAAACTTAACTGGTTTAACAAAGGCGGTTAACGAATTAGCACGTAATGCACGTGACAATAAGTTGAAACCTGAAGATATTCAAGGTGGTACTTACACAGTAACCAACGTTGGATCTTTTGGAAATGTAATGGGAACACCAATTATCAATCAACCACAAGTTGCTATATTAGCTTTAGGAGCTATTCGTAAATTACCAGCTGTAATTGAAACCCCTGAAGGTGATTTCATTGGAATCAGACATAAAATGTTCTTGTCACACTCTTATGATCACAGAGTAGTAGATGGTTCATTAGGTGGGCAATTTGTTCGAAGAGTAGCTGATTACTTAGAGCAATTTGATATTAATAGAGAATTATAAAAACTAAATAGCCTACATTAAGTAGGCTATTTTTTAAATAAATAGTTATATATTTATAACGGAAATAACTATTTACGTTTAATGCAGCACAATATTATTGAATTATGAGGATTGCTATTCTTCTTTTTACCTTATTGATTACCTATTTTTCATTTGGACAATTTTCCGAAGAACAAATGAAAGAAGTTATAAAAAGTGGGACTGCTGAAGAATTAATATATGAATGGAATTTTGCAATTGAAAATGCTGAATTTAAATTCGCTGATTTAATTAGTGATGCCTTACTCAAAAAAGCACCAAAAAATCAAAATTATATCTATAGAAAAGGTGTTACAACATTTCATTATAAAAAAAATAATGAAGAAGCGCTAAAACTATTTCGTAAAACAATAACGAATGTTTCGAAAAAATATGATGCTGAATCTTATAAAGAAGAAAAAGTACCTTTCGAAGCACTATATTATTACGCATACTGTCTAGATAACATAGGAAATCCTACAGAAGCGACCCAGTATTACAAGAAATACTTAGACGAAAATATAGGGGTTACTAATGTATACACTAAGACCGCTGCTTTGAAAATTGTAAATATCGAAGTTGCAAATAAATACAAAGCTAACCCAAAGAAAAACATTCTATTAAATTCAATTGGTGATTCGATCAATTCAAAAGATCCAGAATACGCGCCAATAATTTCTCCTGATGGATCAACAATTTACTTTACCTCTAGAAGACTTTGGAAAGAAGATACTTATAAAGAATATGTAGAAGACTTTACAAACTTTTCACCTGAAGATGCATATGTAAGTTATAAAAAAGAAGGTAACCAATGGACTACCCCAAGAAGATTGCCATTTTGTAAATTAGAAAAAAACGAAGCCACGGTTTCTATTAGCTCGGATGAACGCATACTATATTTATACGAGGATTTTAATGGTGATGGTAATTTGTTTTATACTGATTTATCAAGAACCGACATTGATTCTGTACTTCCTATTCAAACAGAAGGTGTTAATACTAAATATTGGGATAGCCATATAATGTACTCTGAGGATAATAACGTTGCTATTCTATCTTCCGATAGACCTGGAGGATATGGTGGTAGAGATTTATATCGTATAGTACGCCTTCCTGACGGATCATGGAGTAAACCATTTAACCTAGGACCAAGTATCAATACACCATACGATGAAGATGCTCCGTTTTTATCTATTGACAAAAAAGTATTATACTTTTCAAGTAATTCAGATAAAAGTATGGGAGGGTTTGATATATTCATGTCACACCGTATAGATGATAATAACTGGACTGGACCAATCAATTTGGGTTACCCAATTAATTCAGTAAAAGACGATATATATTTCACAACTACTGCTGATGGTTTATTAGGATATTTATCCTCTAATCGAAATGGTGGTAAAGGAGAAACTGATATCTATGAAGTACAGTTTGTAACTAAAGAAATCAAGAATAGTTTTATACTTTCAGGGGTTGTTAAGAATGCAACAGGGGTAGCAATTAATAAAGGGGTAACAATGCAATTAACCTGCTTAAATTGCGATTCAAACCGTAAAAAATTCATCAAACCAAGAATTCGAGATGGATTTTACATTACAGGTTTAGAGCCTTGTAGAGAATACATGCTAGAAGTACTAGGGCCTACTAATACTGTTATCCAAACAGAAAAATTTGAAACTTCTTGTACTACTAATATTCAAAAAATAGTAAAAGATATTATTATCAAATAATCATTTCTCTTTTCAGTTAGTACAAACTGAGACACTTACTTTCTTCTTATGAGACTACAATTGGAACGTCCCCTTGCTATTTTTGATCTTGAGGCTACAGGACTTAATATTACCAAAGAACGAATAGTTGAAATCGCGATATTAAAAATCAATCCCGATGGAAGTGAAGAACGTTTTAAAACTTTAATAAATCCAGAAATAAGTATTTCAGAAGAAGTAACAAAAATTCATGGAATCACAAATGAAGATGTGAAAAATGCCCCTACTTTTTCACAGATTTTGGATAAAATAATTGGATTTATAAACGATGCAGATCTAGCTGGATACAACTCAAATAAATTCGATATTCCATTATTAGCTGAAGAATTATTAAGAGCTGGCAGCAGTTATGATTTATCTAATAAAAAATTCATAGATGTACAAAACATTTTTCACAAGATGGAACAGCGCACCTTGGTTGCTGCATACAAATTCTATTGTGAAAAAGAGCTTATAAATGCTCATGACGCAATGAATGATACTAACGCAACATGGGAAGTCTTAAAAGCTCAATTAGAGCGTTACAAATCACTTGAAAACAACGTTTCTTTTCTGTCTAATTTCAGTAAAAACGGCAATTCACTAGACTTCGCTGGCCGATTAGCTATCAATGATAAAAATGAAGCAATCTACAACTTTGGTAAACATAAAGGAAAAACAGTTAAAGAAGTTCACCAATTAGAACCTGGATATTATAGTTGGTTTATTTCTCCACAAACAGACTTCCCATTGCACACTAAACAAAAACTCAAGGAAGTAATGGAAAACCTTAAAAATGAAGAAAAAGAATCCAAAATTGATCCAGAACAAAGCTTAGATGAAAAGTTAAATGCTTTAAAAAATATGTTTTCAAAAAAGTAAAAAAATGAAAATAATTTGTATCGGTCGTAATTATATTGACCACGCAAAAGAACTAAATAGTGCCATACCTGAATCACCATTATTTTTTTTGAAACCAGATAGTGCATTACTGCCAAAAAAAACACCTTTCTACATACCTGACTTTACAAAAGATCTACATTACGAGTGTGAGGTAGTAGTGAAAATAAACAAACTTGGAAAAAATATAACAAAAAAATTTGCTCACACATACTATAATGAAATTGGACTAGGTATTGATTTTACAGCAAGAGATATTCAAGAAGAATGTAAGATTAAAGGATTGCCTTGGGAAAAAGCAAAAGCTTTCGATGGATCGGCTGTTGTTTCAGAAAAATTCATAACTAAAGAAAAAATTAATCCATTCGACTTCAACTTTTCTTTATACAAAAATGGAGATATTGTACAAAATGGAAATACAAATAATGTGTTATTTGATATTGATACAATCATATGTTATATATCTCAATTTATGACACTTAAAATTGGAGATTTAATATTCACAGGAACACCTGCAGGCGTTGGACCTGTTTCAATTGGAGATGAATTAGTTGGGTTTATAGAAAATGAAAAGATGTTTGATTTAAAAATTAAATAGATTTTTTCGATCAAAACTTGAATTTTGAATTAATTAATTATTATATTTGCACCCATAACACGGAGGATGTAGCTCAGTAGGTTAGAGCGTCGGTTTGTGGTTCCGAAGGTCGTGGGTTCGAGACCCATCTTCCTCCCAAAATTTAAAGTCATCATTTTGATGACTTTTTTTTTGCTTTTTAGTCTGATAAAAAGGTGAAAAATAAGTCGTAAATTTACACTCTAAAATCAATAAATTTCATCGATGAAATATAGAGAAGCCATAGAAAAACGTAGAACATTTGGAATCATTTCTCACCCAGATGCAGGAAAAACTACATTGACAGAAAAACTACTCTTATTTGGTGGAGCAATTCAAACAGCAGGTGCAGTTAAAAATAATAAAATAAAAAAAACCGCTACTTCAGATTTCATGGAAATAGAAAAACAGCGTGGAATATCTGTCGCTACTTCTGTTATGGCATTTGAATACAAAGGGAAACAAATAAATATTTTAGATACTCCAGGTCACAAAGACTTCGCAG
>CANGHE010000103.1 GCA_947453545.1 Flavobacteriia bacterium | reverse complement strand
CTCGCTCTAATCTTTGGATTTACAGCAAGTTTCACATCAATTTACGCACAACAAACAGAGTTTTCTTGTGCACATTCTGAAATGCAAGCCAAACTTTGGAATGAAAATCCTCAAATGAAAGCCGATTTCAACAGACTTTTTGAAAATTCAAAACAAACAGAGATCGTTAATGGTGTTAAACGTTCAAAAATTATAATTCCTATTGTTTTTCATATAATTCATGACAATGGATTAGAAAACCTAGCTGACTCAATAATTTACCGACAAATTGAAATATTAAATAGAGATTACCAGAAGCTTAATCTTGACACAGCAAATGTAGATCCTGCATACAAGGATATAATTGCGAATTGCGGTTTTGAATTCAGATTAGCTACTAAAGACCCTCAAGGAAATTGTACAAATGGCATAAATCATTATCAATCACATCTAGCTTATAATGGAGATGACGGTTCTAAATTACATCAATGGAATAGAGATAAATATCTTAATGTATGGATAACTAACTCCATAGGAAAATCAGGTGTAGCAGGATACGCTTATTTCCCTGGAAGTGTATCAACAGGAAACTTCAGTGCGGATGGAGTAATCATATTGTACAACTATATAAGCGATTTATATCCTTCTAGTGATTTACATTCAAGAGCGTTAACACATGAAATTGGACACTATTTTGGTCTATATCATGTTTGGGGTAATTCTAACGATCCATTGGTAGCATGTGGTGATGATGAGGTAGAAGATACTCCTAAAACAAAAGGATATAAATCTTGTGTAACACCATCGAATTCCTATAATAATACTTGTGAAATTCAAAACTTCAGTGAATTACATACATTCGATGGAGTAACTGGTTCTACAGGAACAATAGATTCATTATCATTCAATACAGATTATTTAAAAATACTAACAAATAACATTGCGCCTCATGGTATTTCTGATAAGAGTAGTTTGAAAAATAAAATAGCATACACATCATGGGATTTAGGAGCAAAAGATAAAGACTCCGTAATTGCAAATTATACTGGAAATATCAACGAAAATAAATATTATGAAGTTGAAGTTATAGGCGGTTATGGTAATGCCGTAAACATTAATGGTATATCTTTCTTAGCATCAAGAAACTCAGAGGGTATTAAATCATTTTGTGTAAAATCAAGTGTTGATGGATACAAAAACAACTTGAAAATAATATCTAATAACTCTAAAATATCTAATGTAAATAACAATGTGGTTTCCATTTCTAAAGATACTACTAAAGCATTTACGGCGAAAGTATTAATAAATGATAAAAAATATAGAGATCTTAGAGATGGTAATAAAATTACTTTAAGAATTTATGCATGGAATGCTGAAGCATCTAATGGCTCTTTCATACTTGATTCTGTAAATCTATTGTTAGACAGTTCTAAGGTAACTTCGACTTATGTTACTGCTAATAATGTTTCTTCGAATTCAATAATCAATAATCACTTTGCTTTTGGAAATTGGCCATTAGGTGGTGTCGATAGAGATACCCTATTAAGTCATCAAGTTGGAACAATTAACACAACTAAATTCTATGAATTATCAATCAACGCGAATAAAAGAAAGTTGATGGATATAAATACTATCACGTTTATTGCGTCTAGAAATCCAAATGGAATTAAACATATTGCGGTAAGATCAAGTGTAGATAATTTCACTAAAAATCTACCTATTAGATCTAATAATTCTAAAATCACATCAGTAAAAAACAACGAATTATTTATCAAAAAAGATACAACTAAGAGCTTTACTGCAACTGTAACCTTAACTGATAATGCTTATAAAGATTTACGAAGTACAACACCTGTTACTTTTAGAATCTATGCTTGGAATGCGGAAGATGTAAATGGAATATTTGATATTGATTCATTAAGTATCAATGGAGTTGGAAGTTCTATTGAAAATGTTGAAAACTACATGGAATATTCATATTGTTCTAAAATGTTTACTAATAAACAGGCTGAGAGAATGCTTGCTTCATTAGCTAGTCCAATTAGTAATAGAAATAATCTTCATAAAGTAGATAACCTTATTGCAACTGGTACTGAATCTTTAACTACGCCAACATGTATTCCTCAACCATATTTCACCGCATCTTCAAAAAAAGTTTGTAAAGGAAGTGTTATTAGTTTTAAAGATGTATCATGGAAATCTGGTGTAACAAATAGAACATGGTATTTTCAAGATGGTACTCCAAATACTTCAACTGAGTCTAATCCAAAAATTTTATTTGACTCACCTGGTGATAAAAAAGTTGTTTTAATTGTTGAGAATGCTGCAGGAAAAGATTCATTAGTTATGAATAACTTTATACATGTATCAGAAGACTTATCTTTTTATACTGGAACTGTAACACAAAATTTTGAGTCTGGCAGACCATGGGATTGGATGGTTGAAAATCCTGAGGAAAACTATGCAACTTGGGACATTACAAATTACGGGAAAAATAATACAAAAGGATTTAAACTTAACAACTTCAAAGATTTGTCTAAAAGTTCAAACTATAATGAAGATGATAATTTCTACTTTCAAAGATTAAGAGGAAACAAAGATGCAATTATTTCTCCTGCAATAAGCTTTACAACTACAACTGAACCTACACTTACATTTGATTACTCTTATGCAACTACATCTTATTATGATTCGTTAATCACTGAAAAATTAGATATTTATTATTCTGACAACTGTGGTAGAACATGGAAACAGTTATATACAATAACAGGACCTAACGGATCAACATTTAGTCCAAAAAGTACTGAATTGGTTACTGCTGGTTTGTATAGTGGCACTGAGTTTAACCCAACTACACAAGACATGTGGAAAACAGTAAATGTTGACTTATCAAAAGTTAAAACGAGTGTTGATCAATCAAGAATAAGATTAAAATTTGAATTTACAGCATCCAACTACTCTAATAACTTGTTTATAGATAATATTAATGTAAATGGAATTTTAGGAGTTGAAGAAAGTCCATTAAACTCAATGGATATTGCAATTAAACCAAACCCTACAACTAATTCTGAAGGAATAACTATTAACTATAAAGCAAACAATGAACCGATTCAATTTGTTCTAACAGATGTGCAAGGTAAAGTAATAACAAATGAAATCAATACCATTAAAAACAGTAATGTTGAGCATACAATGAAATTAGACAAATCATTAAATGCTGGGTATTATTATTTAAAAATAACTCAAGGTAATTATTCAACAACTAGAAAAGTGGTTGTAATGTAATAAAAAGTATACTTAAACAAAAAAAGCGAGATTAAAAACCTCGCTTTTTTTGTTTAAGTAATTTTACAACTTCTTTATCAACTTGAAAGGTTAAATCATCTTTCATTAAAGATTCGATTAGACACCATCTAGGTTGTTCATCAGTAAAAGTTGCATGTATAATTGAATCGGTGGAATCAACTAGATAATAAAACGATATCAACTGCTCTTGTGTATTGAAGGCAGACTGAACAAAAAAAGGGTTCACATAAAACAATTTCTTAACCGTAATATTCAACCCTAACTCTTCCCTAAACTCACGAATCAGGCAGTCTTCTAGACCTTCTCCCCATTCTAAGCCACCTCCTGGAAACTTTGTGAATGATTTGCCAAAGCGTTTTTCATCCATTAACAAAACTTGATCTTGCTGATTTATAAGAAGACCATAGACTCGTAAATTAAATAAATGCAAGAAATTATTTTTTTAAAATAGAATGAATATCTGGTTTAAAATATAAATTAGATTTTAAGATCTTTCCATCCTCTCTATAAATTGGATTTCCATTTTCATCTAATTTACTCATATTCGAACGTTGAATCTCTGTGAAAACCTCTTCAATTTTATGTTGTAATCCATGTTTTAAAATTGTTCCACACAAAATATACAATTGATCGCCCAAAGCATCTGCAATTTCTACAATATCTCCATTTAAAGCTGCATCAAGATATTCATCATTCTCTTCCTTCATCAAATTATAGCGTAATTCAATTTCCTCTTTAGAAAGTTCTGTAGTTGGCTCATAATTATTTTTTATACCGAAAGAATCATGAAATAACTCAACTTTTGAAATAACTTCTTTCATATCTTTTTTAAATTTCTCTATTTAGTAATTGCTCTGCCAATGCAGTTAATACATTCTTGCTACACTCTTCTACCTTAATACTGTCTAATGAAAAAATAGCCTTTTCCTGATACTTTAACTTAATGTTTTTAGCATCTTCCAATACCCCTAAATCAATAAATAATTGTTTTGCTTTAGCTATTTTACTTTCAGAATCATTAATAGATAACATCAAGTGAAGTTCTTTTTGTTGCTCTGCATTCGCTAATTCAAATGCTCTCAATAACAAATATGTTTTCTTATTTGATATAATATCACCACCAATCTGTTTTCCAAATTTTTCAGGGTCACCAAATAAATCTAATATATCATCTTGTAATTGAAAGGCAATACCAATGTTTTGACCAAAATCATATATCAAATTTCTATTTTCATCAGTCGTATTTGCTATTATCGCTCCCATTTCCAATGCACAACCAAGTAATACAGAAGTTTTTAAACGTATCATTTCAATATAATCTGAAATTAACACATCTTCTTTCACCTCAAAATCCATATCCATTTGTTGGCCTTCACACACTTCTACAGCTGTTTTATTGAATACATCAATCAAGGCAGTTAAATGAGTAGAATCCTGTTTTGCAAGTTCTTGATAAGCTTTAACTAATAAAACATCACCTGACAAAATCGCAATATTATCATTCCATTTTGTATGAACTGTTTGTTCATTCCTTCTCAATGGTGCTTTATCCATAATATCATCATGAATCAAAGAGAAATTATGGAATAATTCTACAGCCATAGAGGCATGAATTGCACTCTCTTTCTTTGAACCAAAAAGTTCGGCTCCAATCAAAGTCAAAAGAGGTCGAATTCTTTTACCACCTAAGCTTAAAAAATAATTCAATGGGTCGTACAAATTCTCTGGAGTTGTAGGGAAATTATACGATTTTATATTTACATCAAAATAAGATGCATATGTTGATAAATTCATCTAGAAAATTATATTCATTAAATAAGAACCATATCCACTTTTTACTAAAGGTTTAGCAATCTCGATCAATTGTTCTTTAGAAATAAAACCATTTCTATAGGCAATCTCTTCAATACAACCAATTTTTAAAGCTTGACGTTCTTCTATCACTTGCACAAATTGGCCTGCTTGCATTAACGAAGGAAAAGTTCCTGTATCTAACCAAGCTGTACCTCTACTTAACAAAGAAACTTTCAATTTGTTTCTTTTCAAGTATTCAGAGTTAACATCTGTTATTTCATATTCACCTCTTGCTGAAGGCTTTAATTCTTTTGCTATGGAAACTACATCATTATCATAAAAATATAATCCTGGCACTGCATAATTTGATTTTGGTTGAATTGGTTTTTCCTCAATTGAAAGCACTTGCATTGTATCATCAAACTCTACTACACCATATCGCTCTGGATCACTAACATGATACGCGTAAACAATTCCACCTTTTGGATTCAAATTCTCTTTTAATAATTCATGTAGCCCAGCTCCATAAAAAATGTTATCTCCAAGAATAAGTGCTACATTATCTTTACCAATAAACTCTTCTCCAATTACAAAAGCTTGTGCCAAACCATTTGGTTCTGGTTGTTCTGCATATTCGAAAACACAACCTAATTTACTCCCATCCCCCAACAATCTTTTAAAATGTGGTAAGTCATGTGGTGTGGAAATTATTAATATTTCTCTAATCCCTGCCCCCATTAATACAGACAAAGGGTAGTAAATCATTGGTTTATCATAAACAGGCATTAATTGTTTACTTACAGCTAATGTTAAAGGGTGTAAACGTGTTCCCGAACCACCTGCCAATATAATTCCTTTCATATATCTCTTGTTTGTTATTCACTAAAAAAAGCGAAGATAAAAAAAATACGTAATCCTTATTTTATTTAATTAGTTAATACTTAGATTAACAGTGAATTATTTATAATGTTCAAATATACCACTTTGAAAAGGAGTCCATAAACTCGCTTTTTGATTTGAGTACTTCAATGCATCATTAGTCCAAGTATTACATGTACTAAATAGATGATATGCACCTACAGCATCATAAAAAGCATCTCTATCTCCATAGACTGCGTTCGTTTTTATATAAATTGGTTTATTCTTTTTATTATATTTTAAAGATTTCAAAATGTAACGTTTCAATAAACGATAATCTCGCTTTGAAACTTTAAACATAACACAATTATCACCCTTCTTTAATTCTTTATAGTAGGTAGTATGTAATGCTGTTGAACTTAAGCCTGACACAGCCTTAAACGCTGTAGTCAAGGTGAGGTCTCCCCATGTAGGTGTATTCAAGTAAAAACCTTTATCTCCCCACCCAATAGCAATATACTGAGCATCATCGTATTTACCCCGTGTATTCTCTATTGGAAACACCGTGTCCCATCGAACAATTGGATTTTTTACAGGTAAAACGATATCCGTATGAACGCCGTTAGACAATAAATAAATCTGCACTTCATGTTGTTCTTTTACAGTATTCAATGCACTATTTACCTGTATCTTCGAAATTAAAAAGGCACTGACAATATATACAATCACAAAAGACAGTATTCCAAATAATGTGTAGAGTGAATAACGAATAACTAATCTAATCACTAATATTTTAATATTTATTAAAAAAATGTTTATCTACATCAAACGACGATTTTATACCAACTTGATCGTATTCATGCTCCAACCATTTTTCAGCATATTCCCTGCCTTTCTGTTTCAGTTCCAATAAAAATTCCCATGAAGTATTCATTTTACTTGAATATTTCAAATGACCAAGAGCTTCATGTGCAGAAATTGAATGTACAAAGATTTCTCTCGGTTTTCTATCTTCTTCTAAAGTGACACCTTTACGAACCAATTCATTTCGATAATGAATTAATTTCATCTCATTTATCAAACTTGAATTAAAACATATTTCCGTAATACGATCTTCAATATCGCGTGCAGAAGTTGGTACTTCTTTGATATTAATGGAATTAATTTTAACTAAAAGTAAATCATGTATATCTGTATTCTCAATTAAAGGAAACAGAGGTGGATTCCCCATATATCCTCCATCCCAATAAAATTCACCGTCAATTTCAACTGCTTGAAATAAATAAGGCAAACAAGTAGAAGCCAATACCGCATCCACAGTCATCTCCTCATTCGAAAACACTTTTGCCCGATTTGTTTTAACATTCGTAGCACAAACAAAAAGTTTCTTTTTATTATACTTTCTTAACTCTTCAAAATCAACTAAATTATTGAGTATATCTCTCAAAGGATTAATGTTCGCTGGATTCAATTGATAAGGGGAAAAAAACTGAGACATTGCGTTAAACATCATATACCCTGGTGTATTATATAAATCACCATTCGAAAATAAAGAATCAACAGCAGACGGCTTGAATAAAATATTTCCTGATAAAGCGATATCTTTCCATAGTCTATCTAATAATTCCTTTGCTTTGGCTTTTCCTCCAACATGCAATCCATAAGCAGTAACAACAGCGTTTATAGCACCTGCACTTGTCCCTACAATTCCATCCGCTATCAATTCATCAACTTCTAGCAAACGATCTAATACCCCCCAAGTAAAAGCACCATGTGCCCCACCTCCTTGTAATGCAACCCCAACGTGTTTAGTTTCCATATGTCTTTATCTAAATTATTATTGTGCTGTCCAACCTCCATCTACTGGAAGCGCAATTCCTGTCATTAAACTTGCAGCATCAGATGCTAAAAACACAGCTAGTTTACCTAATGATTCTGTCGTAACAAACTCTTTAATTGCATGTTTCTGTAACATTATTTTAGATACGACCTCATCTTCCGATATACCATGCGCTTTAGCTTGTTCTGCAATTTGTTTTTCAACCAAAGGTGTTTTTACATATCCAGGACATATTGCATTTACAGTAATACCACATGTAGCACCTTCAAGGCCCAACACTTTTGTCAATCCTAATACTCCATGTTTAGCAGATACATACGCAGACTTATATTCCGAAGCTACTAATCCATGAGCAGAAGCAACATTAATTATTCTCCCAAAATGATTTGCTTTCATACTCTTCCAAACTGCTTTAGACGTATGAAAAACAGAGTTCAAATTAATATCTATAATTGCATTCCATTTATCTGCTGGAAAATCTTCTATTGGAGATACAAATTGAATCCCTGCGTTATTTACGAGTACATCAATTTTTCCAAACTCATTTTCAGCAGAAGCTATCATCTCATAAATTGAATCCGCATTACGAAGGTCAGCACCATAGAAAGCCGTTTTAACACCATATTCAATTCCAACTTGATGGGCAATTTCAGCACCATTTACCTCTAAACCATTAAAAGCTATTGCATACCCTTCTTTAGCGAATTCAATAGCAACTCCTAAACCAATACCACTCGTACTTCCAGTTATTAATACTGTTTTCATTTTAATATAATTTTCTAAATAAAATCTTTGATATACTTCACTACAGTTGTTACCGACTCTAAATTAAGTGTGTGTCCTGCTTCATCAATCACAACAAACGATGAATTTGAAATATGATCTGCTACAGACTTACCAAAGTCAATCGGAAACAATGTATCCCTTCCTCCATGAATTATTAAAGTTGGACAAATTACTTTTTTTAATTGAGGACGATAATCTTTCAACGCCATCGTTGCTTCCATTAATTTCTGTAATGATTTTGCTTCAACCATATCTTTACGAACTGATTTTAACATTTCAATTGGTATAATTGGATTTGCAAAATAATTGT
>CANGHE010000102.1 GCA_947453545.1 Flavobacteriia bacterium | reverse complement strand
TCTACTAATTCAGCCGGAGTAAGATTCCAAAATACATTACCTAAGTTTGTTAGGCCTATAGAATCGTTTAAATTGGCATTGTTTCCGCGTTTACCAAATTCGTTCATACGTACTTTATTTTATAGCTTTCGCTTTGATTTAGGATGCAAAAGTACAGCTATTAAATAAAATACTCAATTTTTTTTAATTGTTTTTCGAATAAATATTAACTAAACATGAAGAATTTTGTTCAAAACTTTAAGATTAATTACTTATTTAAAATCAGTCTAAGTTTATTACTTGATTTTTTATGTTTTTATAAGTTTTCAATGAGCATTAATAAACTCGTATTTAAATGAGTTGAAAAAGTTGATTGATAGCCAATTTTATACTACTCCTAATTTCTAGAATGGTAGCTTCTTGCATAAAACATGGAGCACAAACAATTTTTAATGTTGAATCAACTGTAATTTCATTAAGTCCCCTTTCTAAGTATTCACCACCATTATTCAAAATACCTTTATTAAATTCTGCTATATCATAAGGTGATTTTTCCTTAGTGGTACCTAATGTTAATAGAGGTTTATATATTGAGTCTTTTAATGAAAGCGAAATCAATGTTGGGCTGACACATAAAGCTGCAATTGGTTTTTTTAATGTTATCATTTTGATAATTAATGATTTCACTTCAGGATGAATGGTTCCTGTATTCCCTTCAAATGCCCAAGTACTTAAGTTTTTAACGTTTCCAAATCCACCAGGAATAACTAATGCATCTATTTCTTCAAGAGAAATAGTTGAAATATCATGTATTTCTCCACGAGTAATTCTGGAAGATTCTATAAGGATATTTCGCTTTTCACTTATAACTTCTCCATTAGTGTGGTTAATAACATGGTATTGATCTTTATTGATTGAAATTCCAAAAACGGTTCCCCCAGCTTCCTCAATTGCTAACATTGCTAATACAGCCTCTTGAATTTCAGTTCCATCATATACACCACAACCAGATAGTAAAAGCCCAATTTTCATTACAATTTTTATTTAATTTCAAAAATATTAAAAGTCACCTAATGCAATATGGTCATCATTTATTACAACTAATTTTTGTTTATACAAAATCCCTACAGCACTTTTGAATGTTTTTTTACTCATTCCTATTTCTTCACGAATTAAATCAGGATCACTTTTGTCAGTCAAATACATTTTTCCGTCATGTTCAGAAAGATAGTCAAGTATTCGTTGGCACGTGTCTTCCATTTTTACAAAACCAATTTTTTCCAGAGATATGTCTAATTTACCATCCTCTCTTACTTTTTTAACATATCCTTTACAACGTTCTCCATATCTAAGTGGACGTATGATTTCATTTTTATATATTAATCCGCTATAAGTATCATTTACAATAACATTTTTACCAAGTTCGGTTGTATTACAAATTAACAAATCAACCTCATCATTTTCTTTTACTAGGATTCGTTCTGCTTCTAAAAAACGTTTTATTTTGGATGATGCTACTAATCTATGTGTTGCTTCATCAAGATACAGATGAACAATATAAGATTTTCCTTCTTCCATTTTTTGGTTTTGCTCTTTAAATGGTACAAGTAAATCCTTTTCAATTCCCCATTCTAGGAATGCGCCAAAATGACTTACTTCATTTACTTTTAAGAGTGCAAATCCATGTAATTCCAATAATGGTTTTTTTGTAGTAGCGATAATTCTATCCTCTGAGTCAAGGTATAAGAATACTTCTATTTCATCTCCTATTTCTGAATTTTCAGGAATATATTTTGTGGGTAAAAGAACTACATTGTCTTCATCGTCGCCTAAATAAGCTCCAGGTGCAGTAAAACGTAAAATAGTTAAGGTATTGTATTGTCCAAGAAACATCATAATTGTTTTGAATTTTAATTTTATCCTTTAATTTCTTCTCTTCCGTCTGCATGTAACGCAAAACGTCCTTTATTCCTGTCGTGAACTTGGTCTAGTCTTTTCCAAGGCCAACCACCAAATTGTGTTTCATGATAATCATCAAAAGCTTTTTGAATTTCTTCTTTAGTATTCATTACGAAAGGACCATATTGTATTACAGGTTCATTGATTGGTCTACCTTGAAGCACTAAGATTTTAAGATCTGTTTTATTTGCCACAAGAACTAATTCGGTGTTTGCTACTACTTCTACAGCATGATAAGTAGGAATTTCTTCCCCATTGATTAACAAACCTTCTCCATCATAAAAATAGAGTGTTCTATTAATACCTTCAGATGCTTTAGGCATTATCCAACTTCCTTCTTTTTCTATACTAATATTCCAAACTGCCACTTCATTAGTGATATCAGAAGCCCATGAGTTTGGAGGTGGGGTGGAAGCCTTGGTTATTCCTAAATCACCTGCAATTATCTCTATATTAGTTTTCTTATTCTTGTCATTTTGGTAAGTAAATATAGGAATTGTATCTTTCCATAACATTTTAAAATGTGGTTCTACCATTTTGTTTTTACGTGGAAGATTCAACCAAATTTGAAACAATTCCATAGGGTTTTCCTTATCTTCATGTAATAACGGAAACATTTCTGAGTGTTGCACCCCTTTTCCTGCGGTCATCCATTGCACATCACCATCGCCATATCTTCCTGCTGCTCCCATCGAATCAGCGTGGTCAACTAATCCTTCGCGAACAACAGTTATTGTTTCAAATCCGCGGTGTGGATGACCTGGAAATCCAGGCACTTTTTTCCCATGATACATCCTAAAACCATCTTTGATAATGAAATCACTCCCCATGTGTCGGCCTTCCATGGATGTTGTTGGACCCATTTCTGCATTTCCTTTAGGGAATTTATCTTCATGATGTACACAAAATAAGAATGGATCAGCAGTTTCCCATTGGAAGCCAAGAGGTTTGATTGATTTTATAGGATTCATTGTTGTGTTTTTAGTATTTTTCGATTGACCAAAAGTAATGGATGGGATTCCTAACGCGGCAAACCCTAATCCAAGGCGAGATAGAAAATTACGACGCTGCATATTGATTTCAGATTTGTAGATTTAAGCTTAACGTAAAGTTGGTACATTTTTCATTATATAATCTTAAATTATGTAATTTACCTGATGAAATTAGTAATTAAATCCAAATGCCCAAAAGAGGGAATAACATTCTGATAACCAAATTCGATATCATCATTTAAAATAAATGAATTTCCATTTTTCTCAATTTGTGCTTTTTGTTAAGTTTTTTTTCTCCAACTTCAGACGTGTAATTGTGGATAATAAAATATGCTTTTTTGCACTGAAAAAAGTACATTTTTTAACATTGGTGTTTTTAGTACAGTGAGTTTTACAAGCTGCGAGAAGAAAAATTTAATTATTGAAAAATGTCAATTCTCCATTTTTCATTTGGTGATACGCTCTAGATAGGTATGCAATCAAAATCCGCATAGAATCAAAGGCTTCTTCAGACTCTGTATTGATTTGTTTCTTTTGTAAACGCAACAATAACTTCATGTACATAGCATGGAATACCAATTCGATATGATTTTTCTCTTTTAAGTTGGATTTATCTTTGAAGGCTTCAATTGGGTCAATGGCGCGTTCGTATAATTCTTTGTACTTAACGTCATTTGCCATGTTTAGCAAAGTGTTGTGAAGATATGAAAGTTCAATCATTACCTCTTGAATTTGATATAAATGACCTTTCTTCTCAATTTTTTGAGAACGCATTTGGTTAATCAAATCTTTATACCATTGTCTGTATGTCACGTGAAAAGAAGTGTCAGGTAATTGTTGACGAACATACTCATCCATGATGCGCTCTATATCAAAGTCGTAAGCACGAATAACATCTTCAATTTGATACATGTATAAAATGTACTCAGCAATATTTTCTTTTAATTTTTGTTGAGAAATTATCATAGGGGTAGATATAATGTGAATAGATGAAAGACCAAAGATGGTAAGATAAAAGATTAATTCTTTGAAAGACAAAAGAAAACTCTAAAAGTCTTTGTTCTTTTGTCTTAAAGTCTAATGTCTAACAGTCATTCTTCTAATTACTTTTTGCCTTTAATATCCTTTTCTATCGTTTCTTGTTCTTGATTTAAAAAGGCAACAAATTCTTTTGTAACATCCATTGTTGGATTAACGTAATTAAATTGACTTCCAGCAGATTGTACTAATAACAAATCAATTTTGTGTTTCTCACAATATTTTTTCCCAGCAGCTTCAATTTTTTTACCAATTACATTCAATAAGTCAACCGTTTCTTTTTCTAGTTTAGTCCCTTGTGTTTGTTGCATTTGATAAAGTGCTTGTTCTCTTTTTTGCGCTTCTTGTTGAATACCTTGAATTTCAAATGCAGAAAGTTGTCCTAATTTTACTCGTTCTTCATTTGTAGCTACAAAATTTTGAAGTTCTTTTTCTTTTGTTGATAATTGTGCTTGAAAAGTCAATTGTTTTTTCTTAACGATTTCATCCATGCGTTTAAAAAAAGCAAAACCTTCTTTCAAACTATCTTGGTTGTAAAATGCAATTTTCAAACCATTTGTGCGAACAACGGGTACTGAAGGTTTAGTGTTTTCAACTGGTTTTTCTTCTTTTTTATCAGAACAAGATGCAGTTAAAATAAGTGCACCAACAATAAAATAATAAATTTTTTTCATGAGTTTTTATTTAGTAGTATTACTATTTTTATTTGCAAAAGCCTTTGACCAATCTTCACGCATACTTAAAAAACGATTGAAGGAATTGTCTAATAATTCATCTGTTATCATAGCTTGTACATCTTCTATTCCAAAAACATCCATCTCATTGATTTTGAAGATTTGTTCATATTGATCTAATTCAACCTTAACTAAATATTTACTGTTATAATTAAAGATTTGAATTTTATATTTAGGATGAGGAATTTCAGCTAGTACGCGCATATTATTTTTTCTGTAAAATTAAACAGAAATCTCTAAATAATGATTCTGCTTGAAATTAAAAAGGCTATCATTAATGATAGCCTAATTTACAATATCTTAATAAAGATTATTTTTTTACTCTTTCTACATAAACACCAGTACGAGTATCGATTTTAATTATTTCACCATTATCGATAAATAAAGGAACACGAACTTCTGCACCAGTTGCAATTGTAGCTGGTTTCATAGTATTTGTGGCAGTATCTCCTTTAATTCCTGGTTCTGTATATGTAACTTCTGAAATAATATAAAAAGGTAATTCAACAACTAATGGAGTTTCTTCTTCTGCATGAAATAGAATATTACAAATCATACCTTCAATTAAAAAACCAGGTTTTTCAATCATTTTTGCAGGAATATTTACTTGCTCGAATGTTTCATTATTCATGAAAACGTATTCAGTTCCTTCTTGATAAAGATATTGATACTCTCTATTTTCAATACGAACAGGCTCAATTTTATGACCAGCAGAAAAAGTATTATCTAGTACCTTCCCAGTCTCAATTTGTCTCATTTTAGTTCTAACAAAAGCAGGACCTTTTCCAGGTTTTACATGTTGGAATTCAATAATTTGGAATAATTTATCGTTATGTTTAATACATAATCCGTTTTTAATGTCTGCAGTAGTTGCCATAATGTAGTTTTCTAATTCTTTGCGAAATTATGAAATAATCAATGAATAGCAAAATCTAATTTAATAACAAATCAAAGGAACAGATTTTCATTAAACTTTTCACTAGAATATTAATTGTTTATTAATGAGATTATTTTTTTTATTTTACTATAAATACGTAAATTTGCACTCAAATAATTTTGATGCAATTACTCAAATCGTTTTTTTTTATACTCTTTACAATTTTCACTGTTTTTTTAACATTAGGTCAAAGTGTTACGCACATTCCAAGAGAGAATATTAAGACTAAAATACTTTCAAAAACAGATGTTTTAGCTAAAGATTTAATGCTAAATGGTGATTTTGGTATAATTAGAGTAAATTTTGAAGATGTTAATTTTTCAACAGTATTAAAAAGACATACTTTACTTGACTCCCTTGAAACATTAAATCAACAATCTAGAAGAATTACGAATATAATACAATCCAATTCAAGTTTAGTCGAAAAATTAACCGTAAATATAAATACATATCCTTTTAAAAAAGAGGTGTTTCAGCAAGAAATTGAAAGGTTAAATAAAGAAACTAAGCTTTATAATGATACAATTACATTTTATCACCAAATCAAACAACTTTTAATTCAAACACCTGTTTCTAAACAAGATGAAATTGATTATTATCTCATCAAATACATTGGGGATAGTAGAAATAAATTCGATGAGCGTATGTTTTGGTATGCTACGTATAAATATTATACAAATGGACAAGCTGTTTTAGTCGATTGTTTTCCTAGGAAATGAATTATTTCGCGATGTTATTAATCCTTCCAACCATGCAGCTGGCGTAGCTTTTTAATTGTAGTAACAAGCCATTTTCTTCAGTTGCCTCAGGGTAACCCAAATGATGTAGTTTATCAATAATTGTGGCACGTTCCACATTTTCATAACTCACTATCACGCTATCTGTATCATTATCTACCGTTACACAATTAACGCCTTGAATAGCACTCAATTCTTTTGTAATCGTACTCGCACATCCACCACATTTAAGGTTAGAGATGTAAATCGTTTCTGTTGTCATATTTCTAAGTATTAATGTAAGGCTAAAATTGGAATTTTACTTTCAAATGCGATTTTTTTGGATACGCTTTTATGTAATAAATTACTAAAAAAGTTATATGTGTGTGGTATTAATGCAATCATATCAGCTTCATTTTCAGTAGCAAAATCCAATATTCCATCTGCAATACTTTCGCAGTTAGCAATGCTATTGGTATGCTTAATATGGTGGAAGTTTTTTTCCGTTTTCCATACTTGAAGTTCTTCGATATAGGCAGCAATCGGTTCTTTGGCCTCAATAGCGTGAAACATCATGACCTTAGAATCAAACATTTCTGCTATGGTAAACAAAGGTGTTAAGGTTTTTCGGTTAGATATTCCCTCATAGTCTGTTGCAAATACAATTTTCTTTGGTGTACTAAACAAATAATTATGTGGAATTGCTAAAACAGAAATTTTAGATTTTTTTATTACGGATGCAGTAATAGAACCCATAAATAATTTATCTAATCCAGAAGCTCCTTGTGTTCCCATAATGATTAGGTCACATTTTTTATCTTCGGAAGTACTAATGATTTCATCGACTGCAAAACCTAATTTCAAAATAATCTGATAGTTAATCAATGCCAAGTCAATACCTAGTTTTTTCGCTACTTTCTCTAAGTGTAATCTTACAAAACTACGTTGTTCCTCTTCATCTTGGTAAACAATTGGGTCATAAAATTCCAATGAAACATCTGGAATGTCTACCATTGGATGAGTAGCGTGTAAAAATAAAAGTTCTACTGCGTGATCTTTCGCAAAAGACAACGCGTATCCAACTGCATTTGCTGCGTTGTCAGATAAATCAGTAGGTATCAAAATTGTTTTCATTGTATGAGGTATTAACTTATACAAAGGTGCTTACTATAATTGCCTAAAAGAATGATAGCCGTCACAGCCGAATATGATTTAAGTCACTATTATACTTTTAACAATATCAATATCCAATTTATTAGATAGTTATTTGGACTTCATAGGAAAAAATGTAATGCAAAGAAGGAATTCAAACAAAATAGATTCATTCTTTTACGAGAGACTTTGACACCTTAATAAATTTTTATTCGATAATCTTCTCTTTGTTTACTTTGCGTTAAAAAGAATCTTTCATGTTGAAAGATAGGTTTAATTCATACTAAATCAATGAATTATAAGAATAAATAAGTTTAATTCTCTATCAATAAAAATTTAACAGGCAATTTCTTTTTCCCATTTGGACTAATCCAAGTACCGTAGCAGCTGTGTTCTCCGATTCCATTCAAGACAAATGTGCCAGTTACGGTTTCACCATCTAACTCGTTGAGCGTGATTTTTTCATCTGGATTTTCCTTATCATTTTTACAAGGATTAAGTGTTGCTTTTAATTGTAGGTCCTTATTTAATTTTTTATTGAAATAATTACCTTCAAATGCATAAATACACCCATCCTTAGAAATCGATAATTTCAACGCTAATTCGGTTTTAATGGTGCCAATTGTTCCTTTGTATTGAAAATTACCTTCTTGTGATAAAGCTATTGTATTGATAAGTAATACACAAAATAAGACAAGTGTTTTCATAGCTAAAATGGTTAACGTTTATTACAAGGTATTAATTTTTTTAATTAATTCAGTTGTTTCTTCGTATTCATTTTCAGGTAGTCCCATTTTTTTTGCTTGTTTTATAGCTTCATTCGCCGCTTTCAATGCATCATTTTTGCGTTTTAGTTTGTACAACACACACGCATACGTGTCGTATTCAGCATAGAGTTCGTCTTTTTCTGTTTTGGAAGAAAATAATTTTTCCATCCATCCAGCTACTTTGTTCAACGCAGCTTCATCTGCTACTTTTTGATAAACATTCCAAGCTACACTGTTGTATTCTTGCAGTTTAAGGTAGGTATCACCACGAGATAATAATTCCGTAGTATAGTTTTTCCAATCTTCTTTTTTAGAATAATACTCTACATTCAAATGAAATAAAACATAATCTTTACTTGGGATAGACATTGAAGTAATCTCTTTTTTGAAATTGGTAAATTGTTCTTCGTTCAATGTTTTAGCATAAATCATTCGTTTTCCGGAAGAAAGAAGGATATCATTGATTTTCGCATCAACAGAATCTTTGGTATATAGAGAGTAGAAATTATCTAAATGGGATGTTAGGTATTTGTAAGGCTCACTTGTATGAGTTTTTACATAATTTTTAATCATTATCCAATTTGCACGCGAAGTATAGGTGTTTTCAGTTTGCGTTTTGAAATAATCATCTACAACATTATCCAAAGGAAGACAAGTTCCAGCAAGATACGTTAGGTATTCAACTAGAAAAGTAGCATTGCCTTTGTTCGCCTCATAACTTTGTTGGTAAGCAGCATAGGTTTTTTCATTTTTCTTGGTTTTTTCACCTAAG
>CANGHE010000101.1 GCA_947453545.1 Flavobacteriia bacterium | reverse complement strand
TAAGATATCAGCAACACGTAAAATAACGTCTTTTGCAGAAGTCCATCCGTTTAATTTCCCTGTTAATTTAACACCGATTAGTTTTGGAAATTTCAACTCCCAAGCCATACCAGCCATAACATCCACTGCATCCGCACCACCAACACCGATTGCAACCATTCCTAATCCACCAGCATTTACTGTATGTGAATCTGTACCGATCATCATTCCTCCAGGAAACGCATAGTTTTCAAGAACAACTTGGTGAATGATACCTGCTCCTGGTTTCCAGAAACCAATTCCGTATTTACTAGAAATAGAAGAAAGGAACGTGAATACTTCGTTGTTTTGATTTAAAGAATCTTGTAAATCTTTTGTTGCTCCAACTTTCGCTTGGATTAAGTGATCCGCGTGAACTGTTGAAGGAACAGCAACTTGTTTTTTACCAGCTTGCATAAATTGCAATAATGCCATTTGTGCTGTAGCATCTTGCATTGCAACTCTATCTGGTGCGAAATCAACATACGACTTACCTCTTTCGAAAGCAGTTGTAGCGTTTCCATCCCACAAGTGAGCGTAAAGAATTTTCTCTGAAAGTGTCAAAGGTTTATTAACTACTTTTCTTGCAGCGTCAATACGCTCAGGAAATTTAGCATATACCTTTTTGATCATGTCTAAATCAAAAACCATAGTATAAATTATTAATCGTTGTAATTCTTATTTGTTACCCGCGAATTTACAAAATTTGATTTTATTAGCCGAAGTATCTCCTTATAAATTCAATCATTTTTTACGATAGTTTATATCTTTTTGCAAATAATGTATTTACAGCGATTATATTCCATAACCTTACATAATATAATTGAATTAAAAAGAAAGCTTATGGCAGGAGAAAAAGGTGTAAAAGAAAAAGGTAAAAAAGCACCAGAAAAAACATTAAAAGAAAAAAGAGCTGCTAAGGAGGCGAAAAAGAAAGAAAAAAACTCTAATTCTTCATTGTAACAATAATCAATCTATTCATTGCACTTTTAACAAAAGTGTAATGAATGAATTAAATATCAATAACAACAACTTCTTCTCCTTTCAGATATCTGCTAATCAAAGCATGTCCTAAATAAATAAATGGTGTAAGTAAAATGGCAATTACTAATTTGGCCGAATAACCTGTAATCCCCATAGTCGCATATTGATCACCTGTAATTTTTCCTGGTAAATAAAATGCAATCCCTAAAACAACAAAAGTATCTATCAATTGAGAAAACAAAGTAGAACCTGTAGCTCTCAACCAAATATGCTTATCACCAGTCCGTTTCTTGAACTGTGAAAATAGATATACATCTAGCAATTGCGATAAAACAAAAGCTATTATGCTACCAACTATTATCCACATACTTTGTCCAAAAACAGCAGTAAATTGAGCGTCATTAACTGGAGAAAAAGAAACAGATGGAATTCTTATACCAATTAACAATACAATGAATGCGTAACAGATTAATCCTGCAGTAATAAACGTTAATCTACGCACCCCTTTATGACCAAAATATTCATTAATTAAGTCTGTAGTAATAAACACTATAGGCCAAGGAAGAATGCCTAAACTGAATGTGTAACCAAATAACTGAATCAACTTCCCTCCAATCAATTCCGCAACTACAGCATTCGTGATAAAAATACCTGCTAATACAACAAAAACTGTATCTCTTTTAGACTTAAACAAACTGAATTAATATTAATTGTTGACCCGACAAAAATACAGTATTTCACTCTATTTTTTTCTTTCTCATGATAATAAAAAGAGACACAAGTACACCTGAACTTAAAAAAAGAATCATTATTAAATCCAACGAAAATTGTGATGACATAGAACCAAAAACTTTACCATAAACTTCATGAAAATTATCAACTAATGGTTTAACAGCATCTTCTTTAGTCAATTCGTAAACATATTGAAATTCACCATCCTCCCCTTTTATTGGCATTCCTTTATCATTCGATAGGAATTTAGGAGTATCGACAGCAATATGCCTTTGTATATTGGCCAATCCTTCTACCCCCCATCTTGAAATGGTAAAATAACTTAAAAATTCAATCAACGGATTTCCAACGCGAGTCAGCACGCCCGCTAACATAATTTGAGGTATCAAAGCAATAGGCACTACAGCCATTACTTTTTCCGTGTTCTTCATAATCGCACTTATCAGCAAGCCAAACAAAGAAGATAAAACAGAAAGCAATAATAACCAAGAAAAAATAAACACACCATTCTCAAGCCTAACATCATGACCTTCATAAAAAAGACTAATAATACAAACAAATAAAACAGATTGAACTACTGCTATCAACAATAGAGTAACTAACTTAGAAAACAAATAAGTACCGATTCTTAGATTCAACATACGTTCTCGAGCATATATAGCTTGCTCCTTTACAATTTCACGAGACGCATTATTGACACCAAACCAAACAGCAGAAACACACATCATAAATAACACCCCTAAAGAAAAAGCATCAAAAATAATTGCAATTAAAAAAGCAATAATGGGTGCTTGAAATATTAAAATGGCCGTATTTAAACGATCATTCGTTTTTATCCGTATATTCCTAACTGTTAACCATAAAAACTGACTAATCACCTTGACTTTTTTGGAATCAAATTGAGAAACATCCCCTTGATTTTCACTCAATTCTTGAGAAGCATACTTACCAATCCATTTTTCAGAGCGTTCACCTGATAATTCGGTGTATACTTCAACCGCAGATGTTACCCCAAAAAAAGTTTTGTATTCAGCAACACCACCCTTATAAATTAAATGTCCACCTTCTGCTAAGAATACAACCTCATCCATGAATTGTAAATCCTCTGGCTTATGAGTAACCATAACAACAGTCGTTTGGTTATTTGCTAAATCTTTTAATATCGTTAAAAACTCTTCGATTGACTGAGGGTCAAGCGGTGAGGTAGGTTCATCTAAAAACAAAATTGTTGGATCAGTCAATAATTCTAATGCGATACATACACGCTTTCTCTGACCTCCACTGATAGCAGAATTTAAATTGTTTCGAATTTTCTCAATCTTTAAAACCGCAAGTAAATAAAGAATCTTTCTCTTAATTTCCTCCTCACTTAAATAAGCCAATCTAATTTTTGCTGCAAAATAAAGCGACTCATAAACAGTGAGCTCTAAATGAACTATGTCATCTTGTGGAACATATCCAATTTGCTCTTTTATAAAATCAAAATGTTTATTGACATCCAAATCAAAAAGAGATATACTACCAGAAGATATAGGAAGTACTCCAGACATCATTTTCAATAAAGTTGACTTACCACACCCAGAAGGCCCCATAATAGCAGTCAATGTCTTGGGCTTTATCTCAAACGATGTTTGATGCATTCCCACTACATTACGCTTGAAAATCTTAGTGACATTTTCTACTCGAACAGCAGTCTCTTCATCTAATCTTTTCCAATTCCCAAACACATCCACTTGTGAACGTCCAATGATAAATGTCTCACCAGATGTAATGTATGCTTGTCGAACTTTTTGACCTTTATAATAAATCCCTGTTTTAGAATGTAAATCACAAACTTCATATGCGTTACCTCCTAAATATTCTAGTGTAGCATGCTTTTGAGAAACATACTTATCATATATAACTATATCACAATCTGAAGACGAACCGATAGTAATTATTGAACCATTTTCAAAAAGATTGTTATCTAATGTTTCTTCATATAAATTGTGATGTTTTTTGATCTTACTAACTGATTCATAAACCAAGTTAATCTCATCGCCTTGACCAAAAGACAATTTATCTCGAGTACGCAAAAGAATCAATACAGAACTGTCAACCTGATCGTAATTTACATAAGTTCCAAATTGACTATTTAAATCTTGCACATAAACCAATCCATCAACACACTTTAATACAGCATGATATTTTGAAATATATGAATCTTTAAAATGAACAATAGCATCAATGCCTCCACCAACGATCCATTCATCTCCATCTTCCATCAACATTCTACGCACAAGTTGACCATTTTCATAACAAAGTATGTAATGTTGAATATCAGTCATTGTGCGTATAATATTAATTATAGACAAAGATAAAAGTATCTCACTAAAAATAAAGTAATTAAAAAAAATCTAATGAAAACATCATTTTAGTTTCCCATTAACTAAAATATACTTATCTTCGCGACTTATTATTAACAACGTAAAATATACATTTATGAATTCTTACGAAACTGTTTTCATCCTAACTCCCGTTTTGTCTGATGATCAGGCAAAGGAAGCAGTGCAAAAATTCGAAGGTGAGATTGCTGCATTTGGCGGTAAACTTAAGCACAGCGAAAAATGGGGCTTGAAAAAATTAGCCTACCCAATCCAAAAGAAAACAACAGGATTTTATTTCTTGTTAGAATTTGAAGGAGAAGGAAACATCATTGCTAACCTAGAGTTATCATTAAAACGTGATGAGCGTGTAATGCGTTTCTTAACTGTTAAGATGGATGCACACCATGTTGCTTATGCTGAAAAGAGAAGAGCAAAAATGGGGTCAACTAAAGTAGAAGCTTAATTTTTAACCATTAAATCAGAACAAAAATGTCACAAAACGATATTCGCTATTTAACGCCGATAAACATCGACATTAAAAAACAAAAATACTGTCGCTTTAAGAAAAGTGGTATTAAATTTATCGATCATAAAGACCCTAATTTCTTATTGAAATTAGTTAATGAGCAAGGTAAAATTTTACCAAGACGTATCACTGGTACATCTGCAAAATACCAATCAAGAGTTAACAAAGCTATTAAAAGAGCTCGTCATTTAGCTATCTTACCATACGTTGGTGATATGTTAAAATAAGAACTTTTCAAAAACTTAAAAGCACAGTAAAATGGAAATTATCTTAAAGAAAAACGTAGATAAATTAGGATACAAAGACGAAACTGTAACTGTAAAAAACGGGTATGGTCGTAACTTTTTAATTCCTCAAGGATATGCTATTTTGGCTACTCCATCAAATAAAAAAGCACACGCTGAAACGTTAAAACAACGCGCTCACAAAGAATCTAAAATTCTTGCTGAAGCTGAAGCAATTGCTGAAAAATTATCAGGTGTTACTGTTAAAATCGCTACTAAAGTGGGTGAGAATGGTAAAATCTTTGGTTCTGTTAACACAGTTCAATTAGCTGACGCGTTACGCGCTGCAGGATTTGATATTGATCGTAAATCAATCAAAATCAAAGAAGAGCCAATCAAAGAAGTTGGTACTTTCGAAGCAGAAGCTAACTTACACAAAGGTGTAAAACCAACTTTCAAATTCGAAGTTGTAGGAGAATAATTTATTTTCCTTTCAAATATTAAGGCTATCCATTGGGTAGCCTTTTTTTGTTGGGTTTCGACTACGCTCAACCTGACAAAAAAGATTCTGAAAAACCTAAGATAAAAAAAGAATTTGTTATCCATCTGAGAATAGACAAAGACAAAAAAAGACCTTAAACACAAGGCTTAAGGTCTTTATCAAATGTTAACAATTTCAAAAGTTATTCATGAATCCATTTGTCATTTCTCATTTCTCCAAGAATTACAACTTGCTTATTTTTACCATAATCTTCGGCAGCAATTAGCATTTGTTCTTTAGTGTCTCTTCGGATACGCACCCCACCAGATCCTGAATTTTTTACTTCGATATAAAATCCATCTCTCAATCTCGCAGGTTTTGTAGGCGGACGTCCCATATTAAATATATTTAATTGTAAATAAAAGTTGTTCTAAACATAGAACGTAACTAATATAGATAAAATAAATGGATTTAACTAAAATTGTTGACTTAATTTAACAATTAGTTGAAAACTAACAGAACATAGTAACATTCAAAACAAATTGATTTATTGATTGTTATAAATTCAGAGATTAAATAATAAATTATTTAATTGTATAATAAACATTATAAAACGATGAAAAGTAGCACGTCTATCAAAGAAATAAGAGATGCAATTGCATTCAATAGCGAATTTTGTAAGACTCAAGAAGAACTATTTCAACATATCACTTTAAGACCAATACTCAAATACCTCAATCTTCATTTAAACAAACTTGTACTTGCTCAATGTATACTATTCAACTCAAATTTTAGTGAGCTAGGTGTTCATCAGCAGCATACATTCATCAAACAACAACTATCAAAAAACAATACATTGAAAAATCAATTAATAGGTTGCGTTATCGGATTACTTGATGAAGTCGAATTACAAAAGTATCAACAAAACTTACAAGATTATAACAAAAGAATTAATTCAATGATAGAGCAGCGAGTACTAGATCAATATAGAAACTTCCTAAACTAAACCATATACAATATACTGATTTTCAAAATTATAATAAATAATATTTTTTGAAATCAATACAGAAAGTAAGGTGTCAATTAGTGATTTTTTCAAATCAAGCGATTTATAAATTTGAGAAATTGTTAATGTTTGTTTATTAAAAACAGAACATATCAAAACCTCTTCATTTGATAAAACATGTTGATAAATTTCCCTTTTTTCAATGACCCAAGCCTTTTCAATAATTTTATTAGCCTCAAACACTTCACCTGTAATTGAACGAACAAAATAATGTGGCGTAGCATTTACTGAAAGCGCAGCAATATTTCGATTATACATTTTAGGGATGTCCATCAGCAATACATACTTATTCTGATAAGTTTGTTTCGAAAAACTTAATTCAATCTGTGAAGTACAGTAATGTTGCACTACAAAACGAATGTTTTCTTCTTCAGCGTCAGGTAACACACCGATTACCTTTCCTTTTGGATTAACGCCTATTATTAGTGTTCCTCCCTCACTATTTGCGAATGAACAAATTAAGGCCACTGTATGATGTGGATTTTCAGAAGAAGGAATAAAATCTTGATATAAGGTTTTGCCCTCTTTTAAATACTCTTGAATTGATTTGTTACCCGAAGTTATTTGTTCCAAATCTCCCATGCTTTTAATGCTTGTTCTTTTAACATTGACTCTCCATTCAATACTGTTGCACCAGCATTTTTAGCAAAATGCAAGAACTTTGTCTCTTTTGGATTATAAATTAAATCAATAACCAAATGGTCACTCGATAAATACTCAAAAGGGAAAGGAACACAATCCTCAACATTAGGAAAAGTTCCAACTGGAGTACAATTAACAACCAGTTTATATGCTTTCAACATATGTTCATTAAGCGCTTCATAAGGAAATTGATCCAATCCACTCGGTTCACGAGATATGTAAATACAAGATATTCCAATATTTTTCAAAACATAAGCAACTGCTTTCGAAGCCCCTCCTGTACCTATAATAATCGCTTTTTCATGCAGATTAGTCAAAAATGGCTTAATAGATTGCTGAAAACCAAAAGCATCTGTATTATAACCAATCCATTTACCATCTTCAAGTTTTACGGTATTTACCGCTCCAATCTTCTTCACCTCATCACTCACTCCGTCTAAATAAGATATGATAGCTTGTTTATAAGGAATGGTTACGTTAAATCCATTATAGTCAGCATTAAACACATCTTTAACTTCTGCTATTTCTTTAATCTCCCTATTTTCATAGGAGGCATCAATTGCATGTTTACTGAAAAACTCTGTGAAAAATGTTTTAGAAAATGAGTGCGATAATGTCTTTCCAAGTAA
This sequence comes from Flavobacteriia bacterium, assembly GCA_947453545.1. Taxonomy (GTDB): domain Bacteria; phylum Bacteroidota; class Bacteroidia; order Flavobacteriales_D; family Crocinitomicaceae; genus CANHVK01. The sequence continues at coordinate 1,435 of CANGHE010000101.1, read as the reverse complement.
AGCGTATTTCATTTTAATCTTTTTTGAATTTCGCACGAATGATTTCTATAATCATCGGTAATATGGACAATCCAATAATTCCAAAAATAACAGTCTCAAAATTCTTTTGTACGAATTCTAAATTCCCAAAGAAATACCCCATTAAAGTCAATCCTATCACCCATGCAACACCACCAATAATATTAAATCGAATGAATTTAGCATAACTCATTTCGCCTATTCCAGCTACAAAAGGAGCAAAAGTTCTTACAATCGGAACAAATCGTGCAATAATAATTGTTTTTGGTCCGTGTTTTTCATAAAAAGCATGTGTTTGATCGATATACTTTTGTTTCACTATTTGTCTACCCTTTATTTTCCAAGACAATACTTTTAAGCCTATTGTTTTTCCGAAAAAATAATTCAACCCATCGCCTAAAATTGCAGCAACAATTAACAATGCCAACACCAACCAAAGATTTAACTCTGCAGTTCTCCCATCATTCACAACACCCGCACAAAAAGTTCCAGCGGCAAAAAGTAATGAATCACCAGGTAACAAAGGCATTACTACTAAACCAGTCTCAACAAAAATGATTAAAAACAAAATTGCATATATCCAAACTCCATAATTCAATATCAAATCAAAAAGGTGTTTGTCAAGGTGTAAAATAAAGTCAAGTAAATATTTAATTATTTCCATAGGTGATTTTTTTTGATAAAGATAATAAATATTGGGTTCGAGAGCCTCAGCCAACATTTTGAACAAAATAAATTAAGAGACTCAACCAACATCCCTAAATAAATACTAATGAATCAAACAGGAGAAACAAGTTCCTGAACTATTTGGCTTACTGGCCTTATACTATTTACATGTTCAATAGATGGACCTGCGCACCAAACTGTTTTATAAGTTGCACTAAACGCCGCTTTTTCAAGACTTTTCATCCCTCGATAGAAAGTGAGTGCTTTGAACCACTTTTTCAATTTTTTATTTTTATTCAAAAATTGCTCTATCCTATTTTGGCTTGTACCAATTTGCTCAACATAAGGCGTTTTTATAACTGTACAAGGCGTTCCTGATAATTTTGTCGACATCACAATATCCTTTGCTTTGTAATCAACGCAAGCTTGTTTGTATTCTAATGACACTTTTGACTCTTCTGAAGCAATAAAAACACTCCCTATTGAAACACCTGCAATACCATACGATAACATCTGATTGTATTCAACTGCATTACCTATACCTCCAGCTGAAATAACTGGAATGTTACATGCCTCCAATAATTGTGGTAGCAATTGTTTATAGGACAAGTTTCCTGCATGTCCTCCAGCCTCTTTATTGACAGCAATTACAGCATCAGCACCTAACTCTTCAACCTTTAATGCATAGTTTACATCCGTTACATCACAAAAAACTTTTATACCATACTGATGTGCTTGCTCTATAACAAAT
>CANGHE010000100.1 GCA_947453545.1 Flavobacteriia bacterium | reverse complement strand
TGTGAAAGGAACTTTCACGCCACAACTTGCTAAAATTGCAATAAAGGCAATAAAATAAACGAATTTCATAGGTGTAATTTTGTTAGTTACCACAAATATAAAAATCTTAACTACGATAGCTTTATTATTCTCTAAAAGAAAGCGGTATTTACTTACTTTTGTTCTTTAAAATTATTTATAATGCAGTTGTTTATTAAAAAATTTACCTTTAATCCTTTTCAGGAAAATACATATATTGTTTATGGACAAGATAAATCAGCAGTTATTATTGATCCTGGATGTTCTACCTCTTTTGAGCGAAATGAATTAGTAAATTTTATAGATGATAACAACTTAAATGTTAAGGCATTATTGAATACACATTGCCATATTGATCATGTTTTTGGTAATGCTTTTGTGATGGAGAAATATAAAGTTGATTTTTACATGCATCCTCTAGATATTCCTCTTTTAGCTTTAGCAGAACGGTCTGCGCAAGTATATGGTATTGATGGATTTGTTCCTTCTCCCCAACCAACTCAACTTATTGAAGATGGTCAAATTTTGAAATTTGATGATATTCAGTTGAATGTGATTCTTGGTCCTGGTCATGCGCCTGGTCATGTCATGTTTTATTCGTTAGAGAATGAATTCGTAATAAGTGGAGATATTGTTATTCAAGGAGCTTTTGGACGTGTAGATTTACCAGGGGGCGATATTGAAGTTTTAAAGAATACTATATTCAATAGGTTATTTACATTACCGGATGAAACTATTATTTTCAGTGGTCATGGAGGTGAGTCAACTGTTGGTATTGAAAAAGTATCCAATATGATATTGAAAGTATAATCTTATTTTTTTGTACATTTATTAATTCATTAGTATTAGCTTTTTGTGCGTTTAAATATAAGTGTTAGCGAATTTTGTATTCAGATTCAATCAAGAGAATTGATTAATCTTAGTTCTTCTTATATTCAAACAGTTGTATTTGATACAAGAAAAATTTCTTTGGTAGAAGGAGCAGTTTTTTTTGCTCTTGAAGGTAGTTTTCGTGACGGACATCAATTTATTACTGAAGCATATCAAAAAGGAATCCGTTTTTTTGTAGTTACGGAGGGTAAAACTAAGCCAGTTTTAGAGAATACGGTATATTTCGAAGTAGATTCTCCTTTAAGATCCTTGCAATTATTAGCTAAAACTAATCGCATTAAATATAATATTCCTGTAATTGCTATCACAGGGAGTGTGGGTAAAACAACTGCTAAAGAGTGGATTTATCATTTGCTTTCTGATTCATATAAAATTATACGAAGTCCTAAAAGTTACAATTCACAATTAGGGGTAGCATTATCTTTATTAGAAATAAATGAATTGCATCAAATCGCAATTATTGAGGCTGGTATATCTGAGCCTGGAGAAATGCACGTTTTGCACGATATGATTCAACCTTCTTTAGGATTATTTACTGCTTTCGGAAGGGCGCATAGTAATGGATTTACTTCGAAGGAATTGCATTTATCAGAGAAATTAAGTCTGTTTAAAGGCGTCAATACTACTTGGATTTCCGGTGATATAAAACTAACTGACGACCAATATAATGCTATACATGCAGAAAGAGTAAACGATTTAACATTTGAGCGTTTACTTAATATTTCTCCATTTCAAGATCTGGTAAGTAGGCATAATTTAGCATTAGCACTTGCAGTCGCGAACTATTTTAATGTTGATAAAGAAAAAATTATCGAAAAAATTGTATCATTACCTCGGTTAGCACTGCGTATGGAAACCTTTGAAGGAATTCATAACACAACGATTATCAATGATGCGTATAATATTGATTTAGATGCGCTCAGCCAGTCTCTTGAATATCAATTAAGTATTTCAAAAGGAAAAAAAAGAATTGCAATTTTAGCAACAGATGGCTTAGCTTCTCAACAAGTGCAAGAGGTGAAACATATTTTAGCACCATTTGCATTAGATAATGTTTATTTCATTCATAATGAAGAACATCCACCAATTGAATTAATTCATAATGCTACTGTTTTGATTAAGGGTTCTCGTTCTTCTCAATTACAACGTATTGCGCGTCTTTTTCAGTTGAAAAAACATAAAACACGTTTAGAAATAGATTTGACCGCAATTAGGCACAACATAGATTTATATAGATCATTGCTTCCAAAAGAATGTATGATTTTAGCGATGGTTAAGGCTTCATCTTATGGTTCTGGAGCAATTAAAATGGCTCATTTTTTACAAAATAATGGAATAAATTATCTTGGAGTTGCTTATGCTGATGAAGGTGTTGAATTACGAAAAAATGGAATTCAATTGCCTATTTTGGTGATGAATGCGGAAGAGGAGAGTTTTGACGATATCGTAATGCATAAGTTGGAGCCTTCTATTTATTCATTCTCGATGTTAGATAATTTTATTAAGTGTTTGATAAACAACAATTTAGATTCATATCCTGTACATTTAAAGTTTGACACTGGAATGAGACGCTTAGGATTTGAGGCAAGTGAAGTAGATAGAGTTATTGATGTATTTCAAGCACAACCTGAGATAAAGCTCAAGAGTGTTTATAGTCACTTGGCAGATTCTGACAATCAGGTAGATAATTCATTTTCGTTAAGTCAAATTGATGTTTTTACAACTATTTTTCAGAAAATTGAAAGAATAATATCTTATCCATTTTTAAAACACATTACTAATTCAGAAGGAATTATAGCGTACCCTCAAGCACATTTTGATATGGTTCGTTTGGGGATAGGAATGTATGGTTATTCAGCTAATGAAACTTTTAAATCTGGTTTAAATCCTGCAATTTCTTGGAAGAGTGTAATTACGCAAATAAAAGAGATCAATGAAGGTGAAAGTGTTGGTTATAGTCGCACATTTGTCGCTTCGAAAAAGATGAAAATAGCAGTTGTACCTATTGGATATGCAGACGGATTTAGAAAATCATTAGGTAATCAGGTAGGAGGGATGTATGTGAATGGTCAATTTTGTCCAGTTTTAGGAAATGTATGTATGGACATGACGATGATTGATGTTACTAATATACCTTGCAAAGAAGGTGATAATGTTGAAATTATTGGAGAGAATCAAACTTTAGATGTATTAGCATTTAAAATGCAAACTATACCCTATGAGGTGCTTACTTCTGTTTCTCAAAGAGTTCAAAGAGTGTATATCGAAAATTAATTTATTATTTTAATTGAAAGTAATACAACTACTTATAATTAAAAAGAGGTTGCTTAATTTTTTTTAAGCAACCTCTTTTTAATTAATATTATACAAGATAATTTTATTTCTCTTTTCCAAAAGATTCGATACCTAAATGAGTCCCTTCTGTATGTAAAATATGTTCAGCATGTTCGATTTCTTCTAAACTACCGTTGACAATAACTAAGAATTTTCCTTCAACGATATGTTGCTCATACTTTACTACTGATTCTTTTGGTAAACCGATAGAAGTTAAGACACTAAATAATCCAGAGCCAACTAAGCCAATTTCTGCTCCAGCAATTGCTCCCACAAGAGCTCCGGCTCCATAGATAAATCCTAATCCTGGAATTGCAAAAATTCCCATCCCAGCAAGTAAACCTAATGTTGAAGTTGCAGCTACTCCTAATGCAGTAGTCTTAATTTTAATATCTTCAGTTGATTTTACATGTACATGATCGTCAATAATTTCTGCTTGTCCTACTAAAGAAGTTTTTTCCATAGGGAAATTAGCTTCCTTTAAGATTTCCAATGCTTCTATAGCTTTAGCATGCGTTTCGTATATTGCTACTTGTGATTTCATAAGTATATAATTTATAAGGCAAAGATAAGAAAGGGAAGTAGAATAATATGTGATGTAGGTCAGTTAATTTATAGGATAGTGAAAATAAAAAAACCTATCCATTGCTGAACAGGTTTATGAATGAGTTTGATGATTTGAATTACTCCAAAACTATTTGTTTCATTTGCACTGATACATTATTAGTATCAACAATATGTAACATATAAGTACCTTTTGCTCCTAATGATTTTAAGGAAATATCTGCTTTTGATGAAGAAACCATTGCATTGTACACTTCCTTTCCTTGTATATCAACAATACGCAATTTTTTTCCTTGGGCATTATTGATTGTTACCATATCTTTTGTAGGATTTGGATATACAATAACTGCTTCTTTATTCATCGATGCAATACCTGCAGCAGTTCCATAAGCTAATGCTTTTTCTTCTGTGTTTGCTACAATATCCATTGTACCTTGAAGGCTTTCGGTTGTTAAAATTGGAATAACTAAAAATGGTTCGTTTTCTACAAATGGTGTTGTAGATGCAAGTCCAACATTATATGTTGTAGCATTAATGTTCGTTGCTAACATTGCATTTTTCTCTTTTACGTCTGGTTGTCCCAATACATTGAAATGATCCTTCATATATACATTAAATGCATACAAAGTTCCAGTAGTTCTAAATACCAATTGGTTTCCTTCTTGCGTTACTGTTACGTTAGCAGCAGGAGCATCACCACCACGTTTTTTAGCATCTGCAGGGAAGGTAGAAATCAATTTAGCAGAATGTTTTAAAATTAAAGAAGCATCATTTGCAGTAACATTTCCAACCGTATCTACGTTTGCAACTGCTAATCTCCAATTGGACCAAGGCAAAGGATCCATTGTTGGTAATGGGTTTAAATCAACTGAATATTGTAATGCCAATGCAGCGTCATATGCTTGTACCAAAGTATTCGTATCAATATCACCAAAAAGTGTTGGTAACACAGTGAAAGATGGATTTTGTGTTGGTAAAGCAACTATTACATTAGCACTTAAATCTTGACCAGTTGCTAAATTCACATTTACAGCACCATTTCCTTTTTCTACAACCCACCAATAGGTATACGTCGTATCATTAACCTTTGTAAGATTGGTGTTTGCTAAAGTATTTTGACCTGATAAGTTCAATTGTGGAACAGGTGAAACAGCCATTTTTTCGTTGAAATTAACTGTAATCAATAAAGAGTCACCTTTACGAACCGGATTTTGCGAATAAGTAATTTTTGCAGATGGTGGTGTTACATCAATCGTATTTACCGTATCACTTTTTAAAGTTGTAATTGCTGTAGTATTGTATAAGAAATTAGATAATCCAAAAATTCCTTGACCTAAGGTGTTGTTTGCTTTAAACTTTAATTTAACCAAACTTCCAGCACCACTCAATGCTGTTTGTGTCATATAACTAATAGAAAGCTTACCATTTTTTGAACTATTCACCACAACATTTCCAGATGGATTAAGTGTACCCAATAAATTATTACTTACATAGGTATAACGCGTTGTATCATACGAAAAGTCTGTTTGGTAAGCGATTACATTATCTACTGAATTTAATGTTTCTGTACTGATAGATAACTGTAAGGTATCGTTTTGATTTACCGTTGCAGGTGCGTCAACGTAGACTTTCGTCGATGCTAACGCAGATTGAGAACCTCCGTTGTATAAAGCTGTAATTTCTTGTTGGGTTAGGGCGCGGTTCCACATGCCAATATCATCAATATTACCTTTAAAATATCTATTTGTATAACCACTATTTCCACCACCACTTGTTGTAAATTCTTTTCCAATAAACCAATCAAAAGTGGTATTTATCAAACTTTGTGAAAAAACATTTGATTTATCTAAGACACCATTAACATAAATATTTGCAGTTGAACCATCAAAAGTAAAAACAATATTATACCAAGTAGAATTTGATAAGGATTTAAGACCTGTAGTAACATAATTACTCCCATTATTAAATGCTTGAGTTATTTTTCCTGTATTGTCAATAATCATAGAAATACCAGTTCCATCTAATTGTCTTTCTTTACTTACTACTGAAAATTGACTTGAAGGTGTACTTGTTAGGTTTACCCATGTACTAATCGAGTATTTATTACTAAAATCCATTAAATTATTATCTGTAATTTTGATATAATTAGATACTCCATCAAAACTATAACAAGTATTATTTATTGAATTTCTATCCGAGGTTAATGTTGCCCCATTCACTGTACCATTATTCCCATTCCCACTTTCATCATTAGCATTACCATTAAACGGCCACCAACCTACTAGGCCATTGGTTGGTACATTAGAAGGAACGTTTTGTGCAATAGGTGTACTCGTATATAAAGCTGTGATTTCTTGTTGCGTAAGAGCACGGTTGTAGATGGCGATGTCGTCTAGCTTTGCATCCATATATTCTGGTGCTGAAAAAATATCTACTCCAAAGTATAAGTTTTGAGAAGAACAATTTCCTATAGAAGTAGAGTTTTTAGATTGACCAACATATGTTCCGTTTTTATAAATTTTAGTATTACCCCCTACACCATCACTTACATAAACTAAATGTATCCATTCATTTGTGTTAATAGCAGTAGTATTTAAAATACTTCCACCGTTACCACCACACCCAGCACCATAACCAAGTTCTAGATTATTATTTGTCGCAACTGCACCCCAAGTTGTACTAGAAGAACTTCCCAAACAAACAAATTGTCCACCAAACAAATTATCTTGTTTTATCCAAACAGATAATGATAGTGTTTGAGAAGGAATATTATTTTTTGGACAAACAATTTTTGCATTTGAATTAAAATCATAGGCAGAATTTGTATTTCCATTTCTATCAGCGATTAATGTAGCATTTGTAACAGTACCATTATTTGCATTCCCACTTTCATCATTCGCGTTTCCATTGAATGGCCACCAACCCACAAGGCCATTTGTGGGAACATAGTTTGGAACATTTTGTGCCATCACATTCGATGCGAATACAATAGCAATTATTAATTTAATGTAGTTTTTAAGCATTTGAAAAATAATTTTAAATTGTAACAAAATTATAAAAATTCTATTATAAAGTGTATTTTATTTTGGTGTACTTTTTGACATTTATAATGTTGAATTTTGATTATGAGTCAACAAGTTGATTATTCAGAATCCTATAAAGCTATTGCATTACGATTGAAAGAGTTACGGAAATCAAAAGGCTATAAAAACTACGAGCACATTGCTTTTGATTTGAATATGTCACGTTCTGCCTATTGGCGGTTGGAGTCAGGGGCCAACTTTGAGTTAAAAACGTTGATCCGAATTTGCGAATTATTTAAAATAACCTTGGCGGATTTTTTTGAAGGAGTTCATTTTCCGAAGAAGGTGTAATTCTTCACCTCCCTTAATCCCTCCTCAAGGAGGGAAACATATAGTTTCAATAATAAAATCTTCATTCAATAATTATACGGTCATGCATTTTCCCTCCTCGAGGAGGGACCGAGGGAGGTGACAAAAAAATAGAACCACTCAAATAAAATCTAATCACAATAATCTTAGTTATACCCCTAAAAGGTTAAAAAAACCAAAAGTTTTTAGGGTTATACCCATACAAACTTTATAGAAATTTCTATGGATCCAATCTGGCAAGATAATATTGATGGGATCAAACATTAACATATTGCAGATTTTTTTACGAAAAACAGCTTTTTAATTTAATCATAGTAAAATTTTCCTCTTCATCGATTATCCCTTACCTTTGTAAGGTATGGAACAACAATTAAGACCAATTACCGACTGGTTACCAATTACCAAGCAAGAATTAGAGAAACACGGATGGGACGAAGTAGATGTCGTTTTGATTTCCGGTGACGCCTATGTAGATCATCCGGCATTTGGAACTGCTGTGATAGGTCGTATCATTGAAGACGAAGGTTTTCGCATCGCTATTGTTGCGCAACCTAACTGGAAAGATGATTTACGCGACTTTAAAAAGTTTGGTAAACCGAAGTATTTCTTTGGGGTTACAGCTGGTTGTATGGATTCAATGGTGAACCATTACACTGCCAATAAACGTTTGCGTTCCACTGATGCATACACACCTGGGGGTGAAGCAGGTTATCGACCAGATTACGCAACAATTGTGTATTCAAATATATTAAAAGAGTTGTACCCTGATGTTCCGATTTTAATTGGTGGTATCGAAGCTTCTTTGCGTCGTGTAACTCACTACGATTACTGGAAAGATCAATTGATGCCTTCGATCTTGGTAGATTCCAAAGCGGATTTGTTAGTATACGGTATGGGAGAACAACCCTTACGCGAAATGTTGCGTTTATTGAAAAAAGGCGTTCCATTCTCTTCCTTGAAGACTTTAAAACAAATTGCTTTTCTACAATCGAAGGAAGAAGAATTACCGAAAAATAAACAATGGGAAACCGTTGAATTGGCAAGTCACGAAACCTGTTTACAAGATAAAATCAAATATGCGGCAAACTTCAAAATTGTAGAAGTTGAGTCGAATAAATGGGAAGCGAATCGTATCATTCAGCACGTTGGTAATCAAACATTGGTAATCAATCCACCCTATAAAACGATGGAGGAGAAAGAGATTGATAAATCCTTTGATTTACCCTACACGCGTTTACCACATCCAAAATACAAAAAGCGTGGCGCGATTCCTGCGTATGATATGATTAAATTCTCTATCAATATGCACCGTGGATGTTTTGGTGGATGTAGTTTCTGTACGATATCAGCACACCAAGGAAAATTCATTGCATCACGCAGTGAAAAATCAATTTTAAAAGAATTAGAACAAGTTACCAGTCACCCAGAATTTAGAGGATATATCTCTGATTTAGGTGGACCATCAGCGAATATGTACAAAATGAAAGGGAAAGACGAAGCAATTTGTAATCGTTGTTCTAGTCCAAGTTGTATACACCCAGTTATTTGCTCGAATTTAGATACTTCCCACAAACCGATGACGGAACTCTACAAAAAAGTAGATCAACATCCTAAGGTGAAAAAAGCATTTATTGGTTCGGGAATTCGTTATGACTTATTAGTGGATGACTTCAATAAAAACAATGAAGATGGAAACCACGATGAATACATCGAACAAGTTGTGAAACACCATATTTCAGGTAGATTGAAAGTTGCACCAGAACACACCTCCGATGCTACGCTGCGTGTTATGCGTAAACCTTCGTTTTTATATTTCCACAAGTTCAAGGAAAAATACGATAAAATTTCTGCAAAACACAATTTGAATCAACCCTTAGTTCCTTATTTTATTTCTTCTCATCCAGGTTGTGAAGAAGAGGATATGGCTAATTTGGC
>CANGHE010000099.1 GCA_947453545.1 Flavobacteriia bacterium | reverse complement strand
GTATCAAGTGTGTATGACATTACCTATGGTTCTGTTCACAGAGGTAAAGACAACTTGGTGATTATTGATGATTCTATCGTTCGTGGTACAACTTTGAAACAAAGTATTCTTAAAATATTAGATCGTTTAGGACCTAAGAAAATTGTAGTAGTATCCTCTGCACCTCAAATTCGTTTCCCTGATTGTTATGGTATTGATATGGCTATAATGGGTGATTTTATTGCGTTCGAAGCTGCGATTCAATTATTAAAAGACACAAAACAAGACCAAATTATTACAGAGGTTTATAAAAAGTGTCAAGAACAATCTTTGTTACCGAAAGAACAAATTAAAAATTATGTGAAAGAGATTTATGCACCTTTTACAGATGAACAAATCTCTGCAAAAATTGCTGAATTATTGACGCCTTCTACAATCAAAGCTGAGGTAGAGATTGTATACCAAACAGTGGAAAATTTACATAAAGCATGTCCAAAGAATTTAGGAGATTGGTATTTCACGGGTGATTATCCAACACCAGGCGGTAATCGTGTAGTAAATAAAGCGTTTATGAATTATGTTGAAGGTAAGAATGTAAGAGCCTATTAATATTTCATTTTTTTAGTTAGATGGAAAGTAATCAGATTATACGCTGAATACTTTCCATTTTTTGTTTTATGTATGACCGTTGACCAAGCTATTAATCAATTAAAGGAAGGGTTACTTCCATTTGCTAATCCTATTAAATCCGCGGTGATGAAGCGGTATATGAAAAATAATTTTGATTTTTTAGGAATTCAAGCATTACAAAGAAGAAAGGTTCAAAAAGAATGGATGAATGACGTAAATATTTATATTTCAGTTGATTTACGTTTTGAAATAATTCAAAATTTATGGCATCTACCAGAAAGAGAATTTCAGTTAGTTGCAATTGATTGGGTTGGTACGTGGAAGAAATCTACTTGGACTCCTGAAATTATTGAAATACTTGAATGGATGCTTTTACATAAGTCATGGTGGGATAGCGTAGATTTAATTGCTAGTCATTATGTCGGTGCATTTTTACAGATGTTTCCTATAGTTGGCAGTGTATTTATAGATCATTGTCGAGAATCAAACAATTTGTGGCTTAATAGAACTGCTATTTTATTTCAATTGAAGTATAAGAAGGATACTGATGTTGCTTTATTAATTGCGATATGTCATCAATTTGAATCGAATAAAGTATTTTTCATCCAAAAAGCAATTGGTTGGGCATTGAGAGAATTTGCTAAGTCTTATCCTAACGATATACATGATATTGTAGCTGATTTGCAGTTAATTGGTTTAGCTAAGCGAGAAGCATTGAAGCATTTTTAATTTATAAATAATTATAATAAAGATTAATTAATGTTTAATTTTGGAATGTAAAAAATCACCAATGAAGAATTTTAAAATTTTGTTTTTATTTATTGTATTTCATTGTGTTGCATATTCTCAACAGAAAGAGGACACCTTATTTTTGGCAAAAGACAAAAAAAGACAACAACAAGTTTTTGTTCTCCCACATTCAACTGAAAAAGATTATGATGTTGTTTTTCCAAAATTAATTACTGAGGAGACAGAAGGTGAGTATATAGATAATTTTCATTTTGTTGTTCAAGATACAACTATTCAAATACATTCTGTTTCACGTCATGGTTTAGTAGATATGTGGGTTCCATTGTATATATATAATGGTGAATATTATGTCACAAGACCTTTGCCAAATAAGAATCTAATAGGAATGCTGTTTACGGATACAACTTTAATAACTCAAAAGATTGATGGTTTTGGTGTTGAAATTTTATTAAGTTCAATAAAGTCTAAAAACAGTATAGACTTTATGACTTTGTCAACTGAAAAAGAGGTTAATACACTTTCTATATATATTATTGATAAAGAAAATGAAATTGCTATTTGGAAGAAAAAAACTAAAGATACTGTTGTATACCAGTTGTTTGTTTCAGCTTCTCACGCAGATCAATTCCCTTTGGTTATTCAACAATGTGATGAATTGTTTTTTCAATTTGACGACATGGATTATAATAAAATATTAGAAATAAATAACTTAAAGTAAATTATAATATTTTATGTTTTTGAACAAATTGAATTAATGCAACAATATTATTGACTTTACATTTATCCATTATATTTGCTCTATGTTTATCTACAGTTCGTATGCTAATACCTAGAGATTCGCCTATGTCCTTTGATTTCATACCTTTCATTGCTAAAGTTAAAATGCTTTTCTCACGTTTTGTTAATTTAACTTTTGGTTTTGCTGGTAATTCTTCAACGTCTTCCATTAATTTATTTACCAATTTTTTACTTATACGAGAAGAAAAATAGGTGTTTCCTTCGATTATAGTTTGAATCGCATCCACTAATTCTTTTTCAGATGTATTTCGTAACAAATATCCTTTAACACCAGATCGGACTGACTGGTAAAATAATTCGAAATTGTCAGTGTACGAAATTGCTAGAACAGGTATCTCTTTTTGTAAATGTTGACTTATTGTAATTGCATTTTTTGTTGGTAATGTAATGTCTGTAATTACCAAGTCTAACATGAAGTTGGAATGCATGTTTATAAATTCATCGCTTGTTACGCAATTTAAAACTACCTTGTGCGAAGGAATAGATGCTACTATTTCCTTTAATCCAATTTTGAGGATGTCAAAATCGGTAACTACTGCAATTTGTAAGTCAGCCATAATAGATTAACACTTTAACTAAGTAACGGTAGCGAAATTACGTAATTTATTGCTTGTAATAAAATACATTTCCTAAATGTTTTACTTTTTGTAAAATTTATAACTCAATGTTTTTTGTTTGAATGTGTGAAATCAATTCTACGATATTTTTAGCATTGCACTTTTGCATACTATTTGCACGATGTTTATCTACAGTTCGTGGACTTATTTCAAGAATTTTCCCAATTTGTTTTGATTGTAAACCACTCATCGCAAGTTTTATTACTTCTCTCTCTCTTGGGGAAAATGTGCTTGTAAAAGGTTGTATTTGTGCAACTATTTTTTGACCTTTAGGAGCATTTTTTTGAACTTTATTTCTTTTAAGGTTAGTAATTTCTAATAGTTTGCTGTAAAAACTTTCTATTTTAATGTTTGATGAAATTGTATGTAATGAGTTAAATTTTTGTAATGCTAAATAAGTTTCTTCTTGCTTAGAATTTGTTATGAATAGAATAGGGTAAGTTTTATTTGCTTGTTTTAGTTCTGATGGCAACAGTTTAAATTTAGATGTATAGTCATATACGATTGTTAAATCTACATTCAAATTTAATAACTCATTTGTTTCCGTGAATTCAATTAAATTGTTGATATTTAAATCATTAATTAGAATTTTTTTTAATCCTTCTATTAGTAGAGTGTTATTGTTATATATTGCAACTTTTAAATTTTTCATAATATTAACCTTATATCTTTGACTTTTGGATCTAAATATTTAATTTTTACTTAACTTATTAAGTATCAGTTAAGTGTGTGTAAGTATGTATAAATACGTACAAATATAAGGTATGTTTTGTATATCTTATAATTTTAGTTTGTTAAATTTAGCGAATTCAATTAGTTCAATTGATGTGTTTACATTTGCTTTCATCATACAGTTTGAGCGATGTTTCTCGACTGTACGTTTGCTTATTTTCAGTTCATCCCCTATTTCTTTAGAACTCATCCCTTGCATAACTAATTTTATGATTTCTCGCTCTCTGGAAGAAAACAATTGATCTTTTTCCTCAATTAATAGTTCATTGGTCTTAACTAAAAATTTAAAAAATACCATATTACTCGCCTCATTTGAATAATATCTTTTTCCGTTTATCAAATCATTGATTGAATTAATAATTTCATTTCGATTGGTATTCAAAGTTAACACTCCGTGTATTCGATTATCAAAATTGACTTTTTCTATACTTATATTTTTACTGAGAAACAGATATAAAATTGGTGTCTTTTTATTCATAAAAGACATGTCTAATTGATAATTTTTTTCATCAACAAGAAAGATAAGTAATTGAATAGTATTATCCTTAATTTCATGATTTGTATAAGCAATATTTACACTTGGTATCGATTCTAATATGTATCTAATACCATCATTAATAATAGAGTAATTGCAGACTAAACCAACATCAATTTTTTTCATATTACTATATATCTTAAATACTTAACAATTACAAATATAAGTAATTCGCGGAAAAACCCGGGAGATAAATATTAGAATAAATACTTAGCGTCGTTTTTTTGTGATATGACGTTAGCTAAACAATTAGACAGAATAAAAAATGAGTTAACAGATAGAATATTTGTTTTATTCATTCAGAAATATAATGGTAATAAATCTCAATTTGCTAGGGCTGCAGAAGTTAATGAATCAAGTATTAGAGATCTTTTTAACAAAAAGCAAGGAATGACAGTCAACATGCTTTTCAAATTATGTTATGCATTAGAAATTAAGCCTACAGACCTAATTGATGGATTAATGATCGTTAATAATTCTGAAAATAACAAAAGCCCAAAAGAATAATCCTTTGGGCTTTAATATAAACCTATTTTACCAAAATAGTTGTAACCTATTTTTTTAAACAACCTAGTTTCAAAAATGTTTATTTAAATCAACATTTTTTCTATTTTGTTTGATCTAATTTTCTAACCATCGTTAAAATCGTAGCAATAGCAACGGTTTCACCAGTTTCGTCAAACACATCAACTAAGAATTTAACGATTCCTTTTGCGATATCCACTTCACTTCTTTTTTCTTGATCTACTTTCTCTTTTACTGTAAAACGCACCCCTATTGTTGCTCCGGGATAGACAGGCTTCGTAAAACGTGCCTCTTCAATACCATAGTTCAATAAAACAGGTCCCTTTTTTGGGTCAACAAACAAACCTGCTGCTTTAGACAATACAAAATAACCATGCGCTACACGTCTTTCAAAGATGGTTCCCTCCAAGGAAGTAGCATCCATGTGTGCATAAAAATTGTCACCAGACACATTCGCGAAATTCACGATGTCTGCATCTGATACAGTATGCTTATGCGTAAAAACAGTTTCACCAACTACTAATTGTTCAAAGTGCTTCCTGAATACATGTGGATTTGCTTCAGGCATTTCAGCACCTACTTGGAATTGTTGAGTAATGTGAGTAATTGTCGTCGGGTGTCCTTGAATAGCCGTGCGTTGCATGTAATGTAATACACCACGTTTTCCACCCATTTCTTCACCACCTCCAGCACGACCAGGACCACCATGCGTTAATAAAGGCATAGGCGAACCATGTCCAGTACTTTCTTTAGCACAGTCTTTATTTAAAACTAAAATACGTCCATGCATACTAGCTGCTCCAACAACATAGTCTGTTGCTTCTTGATTATCTGGTGTTACGATAGAAGAAACCAATGATCCTTTTCCCATTCGTGCCAACTCTATTGCCTCATCAATATCTTTGTAAGGCATAACTGTAGCAACAGGCCCAAATGCTTCTATAGTATGAACATCAGTTTTATTAAAAGGATCATTATTGACAAATAATATTGGTGAGAAAAACGCACCATTTGCACAGTTTCCTACAACATCTACATGGTTTACATCTCCGTAAACAATTTCTTGCGATTTTGCTAGTTCAAGAACATTCTGACGTACGCGCTCTACCTGTGTTTGCGTTGCTAATGCTCCCATTCGAACACCTTCTAAACTTGGATCTCCTACTTTAGTCGTTGCTAAACGCCCAGCAATCTGCTTTTGTACTTCATCCACTAAATTTTCTGGAACAATAATACGACGCACCGCCGTACATTTTTGTCCCGCTTTAATCGTAATTTCTTTTGTTGTCTCTTTGATGAATAAATCAAACTCAACAGTTCCAGGCACAGCATGTTTACCTAATACCGTTGCGTTTAATGAATCCGCTTCCAAATTAAAAGGTATACTTTTTTCACTAAACTGGGGCAATCCTTTTAATACTTTTCCTGTGTGAGCAGATCCGGTAAATGTTACAACATCTTCCGTATCAACATGGTCAATAATTCCACGACCTAAACCACACACCAACTGCAAACTTCCCTCAGGTAATATCTTAGAGTCAATGATATCTTTTACCATTAATTCTGTTAAGAAACAAGTAAATTCTGATGGTTTAACAATAGCAGGAACCCCTGCCATTAAATTCACTGCAATTTTTTCAAGCATTCCCCAAATTGGAAAGTTGAATGCGTTAATATGAACCGCCACCCCTCTTTTGGGCACCATAATATGATGACCAATAAACGTTCCATTTTTTGACAAAGGCGCTGCTGTACCATCAACATAATAAGGTAAATCAGGAAATTGTTTACGTAATGAAGCATTTGCAAATACATTACCAATTCCTCCTTCAATGTCAATCCAAGAATCAACTCGTGTTGCTCCTGTTAAAGAACTCAATGCATAATACGATTCTTTTTTATCCATTAAGTATAACGCGAGTGATTTTAACATTCGTCCACGTTCTTGGAAGGTCATTTTGCGCAATGCTTTTCCTCCAACTTCTCTTCCGTATGTTAAAATTTGATTGTAATCCAACCCAGCACTTGATGTTTCTCCAATGACATCGCCTGTTAATGCATTGTATAATGTCGTTTCGGAACCAGCTCCTGCGGTCCAATTTCCTAAAACATAATTTTTTACTTGTATCATAATGTTGGTAATTCGCTATATATTATTCAAAGATTGTGCTTTTATTTAAGACATCAACTACCAAAATTACAATTTTTTCAATTTTGGGTAGCCGATTACCAAAATTACATTTTTTTGCATTTTTAGTATTTCATGGATCACCCTCTTAGTTTTCCGTCTTTCGTCACTTCTTTATTTTGTTTACACTGAGACGAGTTTACCTTGATTTTGTTGATAGGAAGGTCACTCTTTTTACTATCTTTGCAACCTACGAAATCATTCATTTATGACGAAGGACAAATTTACCGTTACAGCCGCATTACCTTATGCTAATGGGCCCCTTCATTTAGGGCACGTTGCAGGTGTATATTTACCAGCAGACATTTTTGTTCGCTTTTTACGTATGAATCAACACGATGTTGCGTTCATTTGTGGAAGTGATGAACACGGGGCTGCGATTACATTGCGTGCTAAAAAAGAGGGTATTACCCCACAAGAAATTGTTGATAAATACAATAAAGTAATTGGTGATTCCTTTCAGCAGTTTGGAATTTCGTTTGATATTTTTCACCGTACATCGGCTGAAATTCATCATAAAACAGCGCAAGATTTTTTCTTGAAATTAGAAGAGAAAGGAAAATTCATTGAAGAGACAACTGAACAGTATTTTGACGAGGAATTTCAGCAGTTTTTGGCTGACCGTTATATTGTCGGAGAATGTCCTAATTGTCATAATGAAAATGCATATGGTGATCAATGTGAAAAATGTGGTTCTGCATTAAGTCCAACAGATTTGATAAATCCACTTTCTACATTGAGTGGTAAAAAACCTATTTTGAAATCTACCTCTCACTGGTTTTTACCAATGGACAGACACGAAGAGTGGTTGACTGCTTGGATTCAAGATGGAATGTTAGATGGAGAAAAACAACACGAACCAAAGGCTTGGAGAAATCAAGTTATTGGTCAGTGTATGTCTTGGATCAACAATGGATTGAAACCACGTGCGATGACTCGTGATTTGGATTGGGGAGTGAAAGTTCCTTTACAGGGTGCTGATGGAAAGGTCTTGTATGTATGGTTGGATGCGCCAATAGGTTATATTTCAGCAACTAAGCAGTGGGCATTAGATAATAACAAAGATTGGAAAGATTACTGGACAGGTGACCGTAAATTAGTTCATTTTATTGGAAAAGATAATATCGTTTTTCACGCGATAATTTTCCCAATCTTATTGAAAGACCACGGTGATTTAATTTTACCAGACAATGTTCCTGCATATGAATTTTTAAATTTAGAAGGAGATAAATTTTCTACTTCTCGTAATTGGGCTGTTTGGTTACACGAATATTTGGAGCGCTATCCAACCAAAGTGGATGAGTTAAAATATGTCTTAACTTCAATTGCCCCTGAGAGTAAAGACAGCGAATTTACGTGGAAAGAATATCAAGCACGTGTGAACAACGAGTTAGCAGATATCTTAGGAAATTTTGTTAATCGCGCCTTGGTATTGACTCAAAAATACTACGAAGGTATTGTACCTGAGCGTGGTGAATTAACGCAAGAAGATGAGCGAGTATTGGAAGCAATTGCTTCTTTCCCTGCAAAAGTTTCTTCCTTGATTTACGCCTATAAAATACGTGAAGCACAGTCAGAAGTGATGAATTTAGCTCGTTTGGGTAATAAGTACTTGGCTGATAATGAGCCTTGGAAATTACAAAAAACGGATCCAAAACGTGTTGAGACGATCTTACATATTGCTTTACAAATTACAGCAAATTTGAGTTTGTTATTGGAGCCATTTTTACCAAGTACGGCTGCAAAACTGCGTTCGTTTTTGAATGTAGCATTGCCTGTGTGGGGTGAAATTGGAAATCCAGGAATTTTAGTTGCTGGACACAAAGTAAATACCCCAGAGATACTATTCCCTAAAATCGAAGATAGTTTGGTTGAGGCGGAAGTTGAATTTTTGAAACAAAGTCAACAATCCAATACAACAGCAGTAAATTTCCCACCACAAAAACCTGCGGTAAGTTTTGATGATTTTACCAAATTGGATATTCGTTTGGGAACAATAATTGAAGCAGAAAAAGTTCCTAAGGCAGATAAGTTATTGAAATTAACGGTAGATACTGGAATAGATGTTCGTACTATTGTTTCAGGGATTGCTAATTTTTACAATCCAGATGAGGTGGTTGGAAAAACTGTTTCTGTATTGTTGAATTTAGAACCACGTAAAATACGTGGAGTTGAATCTCAAGGAATGATTTTAATGGCTGAAAACGAAGCAGGCGAATTGAGTTTTGTTTCCCCAGAAAAAGAATTTGGAGCAGGGGGTGAAATCAGATAACTCGGAATTTAAAAAGATGCGCATAGCCATCAATACACGGTTTTTGTTGTCACACAAAATGGAAGGTTTTGGTTGGTATACTTTCGAAATCGTCAAGCGTATGGTGGAAAAACATCCTGAGCATACCTTCTTATTTTTCTTTGATCGTAAGTTTGATAAACGTTTTTTGTTTGGAGAAAATGTTAT
>CANGHE010000098.1 GCA_947453545.1 Flavobacteriia bacterium | reverse complement strand
TTTTTCTTTATCCTTCTGAGATTGAAATATACCAATTCCATTGTCTGATATTTTACAAATTAAATGTTCCTCGTCTATGTTGAACTGAATATCGATTAACCCATCTCCTTTCTTCGGAACAACGCCGTGAATAATTGCATTCTCAACAAAAGGCTGCAATAATAACGAGGGTAGCGCAACATCATCTTCAATATCATCCGATTTAAAAAGAGTAAACTGGAAACCTTGATTAAATCGTAATTGTTCCAATGCTAAGTAATTTTCTAAACTCTCAATCTCTTTATCAATTGGAATTAAGGGCACCTTAGAAAATTCTAATGTCAAGCGCATCAATTTAGAAAACTTAGACAGATATTTAATTGCTTGATCTGTATTGTTTTGCATTATAAAACTTGATATCGATCCCAAACAATTAAATACAAAATGAGGATTCATTTGTAGATGTAAAGCCTTTTGTTCATACTCAATCAATTCCAACCTCAATGAGGTGGTTTTATGTTTTTGATTACGATAATACAAGATTGTCAAGAAAGAGAAAACAAGTAAAACGGCGATAACTACAAAAAAGAAAATCTGTCTGTTATCTTTAATTTTTTCTTGATAAATGAATTCATTTTTTTCTTTTTCCTTTTTATAAAATAATTCCTTTTTATCAAATTCATAATTCATTTCTGCTTGTACAGTATTACGAATATTTACCTCACTCAATATACTGTCTTTCGCATTACTATATTTTTTATAATGTTCTAATGCACCCGTATAATTATTTTGATTTTCAAATACTTGAAATAATTTGTACTCCGTATTTTTAACTTGATCTAAAATACCTAATTCCTTTGATAAATTTAAAGACTTTTGATAGTATTCAATTGCCTCAACCCAATGCCTTTGTTTTACTTCAATATCCCCTAAATAGATATATGTATCTGAAATTCCGAATTTATCATTAATTGAATTAAACTCTTTTGCTGCATTATTCAACAATAATTTTGCTTTTTGAAGATCATTTTTTTTCGTATACAACAAACCAATGTTATTGTATAACTCTCCTAACCCTCTTGGGTTAGCCGATTTCAGGAAAATGATTTTTGCCTTTTCGTAATAAAATGCTGCTTTATTAAAATGATTCTTATGATTGTAAATATTACCAATATTTGTGAGGGTAATACCCATCGAAGGATCATTATACTTTTTTTGAATACTAAGACAACGTTTAAAATTTGATAATGCTTTATCTTCTTGAGCCTTCGATAAATAAATTATACCGATGTTATTTAATAAAACACCTACATTTTCAATTTTTCCTGTTGCCTGATATACTTTAATCGATTTTCGATAAAATTTCAATGCTTTACTATAGTTTGATTTCTCAGAAAATACAACACCAATACTACCATATGCTTTCGCTAGTGCATTTTGATAATCTCTCGTACTTTGATGTGTTCTGTTTGATTCTAAAATATTTTTAGCGTTATGAAAATACTCAATTGCATTATCATAATTTCCTAAAATAATATTTGCATTACCCAAGTTTAGAAACGCAAACCCAATTTGAAGATTATTTCCAGATTGTTTGGCCGATTGCAATGCAAGAGTAGCATATTTAAGCATTTCATCAGGATTCAAATCTTGGTATTCTTCTGCAATTTTATTTAAAATTGTTGCTTTAGTTACTAAATTGTTTTCACTCGATAACTTCAATTTCAACGAATCTAATCGAGATAGATGTCCAGATGCACTACAAATGATCGTAAATAGGAGTAAAACTATGTAATTTCTAATTTTCATATAATCAAAGTGTTCTGATAATAAATACCAGAACACATATTAAATTTATTAATCTTTTTGATACTTGATAACTTTTGCTCCTTCTTCTGAAATTACTTTGATGAAATAAAGCCCAGTGATTTCTTCGGATAAATTAACAGTTGTGGCGTTTGTGTTTATCAATTTGGATTGTATTACTCTTCCATTAACATCATAGATATCTAATGATTTGATATTTTTTGCAGCTTCAATATGCACCATCCCTTTTCCTGGGTTAGGATATACATTGATACTAATATCTTCTTTTAAAGTTGCTATACTCGCTTTCAAATCTCTGTATACGGTTGCCTCGTCATTTGTTTGAACAGGTGCGTTATAGTCAAAGTAAATATCTGCTTGTTTTGAAACCGTATCACCTTCATTTAAGTTTTTCAACCCTTGTAATTTCAATAGGATATTACCGTGTTTGTGTTCACCTAAATCAATGTTTTCAAAATAGTATTCTACTTTCTTTCCTGCAATTCTCAATTTCATTGGGTGAGAAGTATTTAAGATTTGAATGGAATTGATATCGTATTTTTTCGGGTCGATTTCTTCTACTACCACGATGTTTTCAGCCGGATAGTTTCCTGTATTTTCAAATTCAATCGTATAATGCAATGTTTTACCAATTTCAGTTGGTTTCAATACGTTCCCTTCTAAACAAGTGATTAGATTAGGATCATACGCACCAACTACTCTTTGATTGAATGCAAACACATTATCTTCTGGTGTTTCATCCTCGTTAGTAGGATTGATGGTAGCAATAAATTTCAACGTATCATTGATGTTCACCGCTGGTGTTTCAATTGGGCTATTTACATTTAGTACCAAGGTGTCAACTTTTACCTCGAATGGTTTTAAATCTATAAATGAAGTTGAAACAAGCCCTGAAGTTTGTGTTGACATCGTTGAACGAACATAATCAAGAACATCTTCATTGTATTGTACCGATACATCACCGGATAATGTTTGATTTCCCTTGTTTTTATAAGTAACTAAATATGTTGCATCAAAACCTGGACGTGCTGGTCCGTAAGGTGCTAGAACTACTTCTACATCTTTGTGAATACCATTTGGAGTGATGCAGAAATTGATGGTTGTGTCGTGACCTGAATTGTCTACTAAATTAAAATTAACCGCTTGAGGAGAAATTTTAAAATAAGTTGGGCTTTCTAGTAAAGGATTTAATGTATATGTACCTCTAGGTTTGTAAAATTGAACTATTCCATCTTTGTCAGTAATAGAATAACCTATACCATTAGTATCTACAATACCCATTTTAGTATTCAAAAGAAACATATCTTTTCCACCATTACAATTACCAGATAAATCAAATTTCACATTATTTGTAATTGTATTGTATTCTCCACCTGGTGTGAAAGAACAATAAGAATTTATTTCACAAGCTATATTGTTATTCACAAGGATAGTTAAAACATCATCTTTCTCAGTTTCGTCTAAACAAATGTTTTTTAGTAGTGGTAAATCATAAAAATTAAATGAATTAGACTTATTATTATTTTTAATATTTATAAGTTGTAATTGATTGCATCTAGAGATATTAAGTTGTTTAATTACTATATTGGATAAATCAATTGATTTAATCGAGTCCAAATTGGTAGCATAAAAATAATCTAAGGTTACATTATTCGGTAAATCAATTACATCTGTAGTTAAAGAATCTAAGGTTATTTTTTTTATATTTTGAAGATTTATAAAATTAAATTTATTATACTCAATTTGTGATAAAATAATTTCTTCCAACTGATTTGACTTTGAAAGATCGAATGTTTTTATTTTTCTTGGACCATATATATATAAATATTTTAAACTCAAAGGCAAAACTAGATCATCATAGCCTTCACCTGAAATTTCAACACTTTCCAACAAATCACTAGTTGAAAAATCAAATTTCACATTATTAAAATTTGACTTCATAGACTGAGCACATCCTGAAAGGTTAATTTTCTTTAAATTTTTATAAATTCCAAAATCTATATTTTGAATTGTATCACTTCTCAATGTTACAGTATCAATACCAGTATTAATATTCATACTTTTTATAGATTTTGAATATATATATATATTAGACAAATTCGAGCATCCTAAAAAATTATAATCTTTTATACTATCAAAACTTATCTCTAATGATTTTAAATTTTTAAAAAAATTAATGTCGTCTAATTCTTTAATTTTTCTGTAGGTTGAGACGTCATTAAAACTTAAACTAATAACCTGATTTGCTTCATTTTGATCAATTTCACGATCAGAATTTAAATCTAAATTATTAACATAGCCAGATTGAATTTTTAGCCAATTCCATAGATTTGGATTTCCATCAACTAAAATATTTTTAAATTCTTGATCTTTAAACGTAATGTTTTGTGCTTGGGTCCATCCTGTAAACAACAAGCACGCTAGTAATAACTTTTTCATATACATAGTTTTAAATTGTTTTCTGAAACAAATGTATTGTCTTTTTATTTACTGTTTCAGAATAATGAGAATTCGCAGGGATTTAATTAGAATTCGCAAAAAAAGTAAAGATAATAGTAAAAAAGAGATGGGGGTTTCGACTCCGCTCAACCTGACGAAATAATGATCTAGTTGAATAGATATATAAATGATAAATCGACTACACGCAACCTGAAGAAGCCAATAGATTATCGTATTCATTGAATCGTGCCCATATAATTAAAGTGTACTAAATACAGAACAACTGATTGTATTCTCTCAAACGAATTTATGAAGCACAAAAAAACCCGACACTAGGCCGGGTTTCAATTATGGAGAGTACTAATTTCTTAGTATCTGTATTCGTGTGGTTTGTAAGGACCTTCAACCGCTACACCGATATAATCAGCTTGCTCTTGAGAAAGTACATCTAATTCAACACCAATTTTCGCTAAGTGTAAACGAGCTACTTTTTCATCTAAGTGTTTAGGTAAAGTATACACTTCATTCTCATATTTATCAGAATTCAACCATAACTCTAATTGAGCTAATGTTTGATTTGTAAATGAGTTAGACATTACAAAAGATGGGTGACCAGTAGCACAACCTAAGTTTACTAAACGTCCTTCAGCTAATAAGATGATGTCATTTCCGTTTACGTTATATAAATCAACTTGAGGTTTGATTTCAACTTTAGTATGACCATATTTCTCGTTCAACCAAGCAACGCTGATTTCATTGTCGAAGTGACCAATGTTACAAACGATAGCTTTGTCTTTCATTTTCAAGAAATGCTCACCTGTAACGATATCTTTGTTACCAGTTGTAGTAACGATAATATCTCCTAAATGAATAACATTATTCAATTTTTTAACTTCGAATCCGTCCATAGCAGCTTGTAAAGCACAGATTGGATCGATTTCAGTAACGATAACACGTGCACCTGCACCTTTTAAAGAAGCAGCAGAACCTTTACCTACATCACCGTATCCACAAACAACAGCAACTTTACCAGCCATCATAACGTCAGTAGCACGACGAATTGAATCTACTAAAGACTCTTTACATCCGTATTTGTTGTCAAATTTAGATTTAGTAACAGAATCGTTAACATTAATCGCAGGAATTAATAGCGTTCCATTTTTTACACGCTCATGTAATCTATGAACACCAGTAGTTGTTTCTTCTGATAAACCTTTGATAGCTTTTGCTAATTCAGGGTAACGATCAAAAACCATATTAGTTAAATCACCACCATCATCTAAAATCATATTCAATGGTTCATTGTCGTCGAATGCGTGCAATGTTTGTTCAATACACCAATCGAATTCTTCTTCATTCATTCCTTTCCATGCAAAAACAGGAATACCAGCAGCAGCAATTGCAGCAGCAGCGTGATCTTGCGTAGAGAAAATGTTACAAGAAGACCAAGATACTTGCGCACCTAAATCAACCAATGTTTCAATCAATACAGCAGTTTGGATTGTCATGTGTAAACATCCTGCAATTCTAGCACCAGCTAATGGTTTAGAAGCACCATATTCTTCACGTAAAGACATTAAACCTGGCATCTCTGCCTCTGCTAATGTAATTTCTTTTCTACCCCACTCAGCAAGAGTGATGTCTTTCACTTTATAAGCTAATTTTTCAGTTGTGTTTGCCATCATATTTAATTATATATTACAAATTTACAAAAGAGATTATGATTAAAAAAATAATCAAGTACATTCAATTAACAATGTTTGAAGAGTATTGTTTTTAAATGTTAATTAAAAATAATTTATTTCAATAAAAAAGGGATGTTTCGTTGAAACATCCCTTACAATATTATTAAAGAAATTTATAATTTTCCTAATTCCTCTTTCGCAATTGTTGAAATAACTTTTCCATCCGCTTTACCAGCTAACTTAGAAGTTAAAACTCCCATTACTTTACCAATTTCTTGTACTGACTTAGCACCTGTAGAAGCGATTGTAGCAACTACCTCTTCACGCACTTCATCTTCAGACATCATTTTTGGTAAATAAGCCTCAATCACTTGTGCTTGAAATAACTCATCTTGTGCTAAATCTTCACGATTTTGCTCCATATACAAAGCATATGTTTCCATACGTTGTTTGTGCAATTTCATCACAATCTTGATAGCAGTTTCTTCAGAAACATCTCCACTACCAGAAGTAGCTTCCAATAGTAATTTAGATTTAATATCTCTTAGTGCAGCTAACTTTTCTTTCTCTTTCGCTAACATTGCTGATTTAATATCAGCATTTATTTGTTCTGTAAAACTCATAATCAATCTACGTTATCGTGTAAAAAAGAATTGTTGCTTCTCAATGAAGTTGCATCACCATTACCAGATACTCCAAAACGTGAAACTGGATTATCCGTACTTGGTTTTGAATTATCTAATTGGATATTTCTTCTTAAATAAGCTGGCTCATTTTCTAATGAAGACAAACCTTCTGGACGTTTCAAACGTTGAGTGTACGTTTGAATACGTTCCATACGTTCGTTATTCAAACGTTGTTGTTCTTCTTGAGAAGGAGTAACACGTGGAGCTGTTCTAACTGTTTGCTCCAAATTATAAACATCATCTTCTAACGTATGAACAATTTTATTATCAGAAACCACTGGTTCATTAACAATATTTTCAACAGGCTGAGAAGCAGTAGGAGTTTCAATTTCCCAAACAACTTCTGGTTGTTTTACTTCTTTGATTGGTTCAAAAGCAACTGGCTGTTCAACAACTGTCTCTTGTAATGGAGCAGAAGGAGCAACAAAAGTTGGTTTTTCTTCAACCTTTAAATATGGTTCGTATGTATTAACTGACTCAACACGTGGTGCTTGTTCAGTAGGCCTTTGCATTTGTTGTGTAATTTCTTTTTTTGGCTCCTCATGTAGTGGTCGAACTATTTTCTCAGGAGCCTTCTCAAAACCCGTGATTGGAGCTTCAGCAGGTTTGAACCCTGTTGCTATAAGTGTAACACTTAATTTATCACCTAAAGAAGGATCGTAACCATGTCCCCAGATTACATCAGCTGTAGAACCAGCTTCATCTTGGATATAATCAGTGATTTCAGTAATCTCGTCCATCAATACTTCCTTATCACCATATGTAATGTTCAACAATACATACTTAGCGCCATAGATGTTATTATCGTTCAATAATGGAGAACTCATTGCTTCTTGAACACAACGGATAGCTCTATCCTCACCTTCAACAGCTGCAGATCCCATAATTGCTACACCAGAATCTTTCATCACAGTGTAAACATCATTAAAGTCAACGTTAACAGAACCAGTAACAGAGATTAACTCAGCAATACCTTTCGCAGCAACCGTTAAAACGTCATCCGCTTTAGAGAATGCATTGTTAATTGTTAAGTTACCAGTCATTTCACGTAATTTCTCATTGTTAATTACTAACAATGTATCTACGCTTTTTCTCATTTCCTCTAACCCTTGTTCAGCTTGTTGTCTACGTTTACGTCCTTCAAAGCCAAAAGGTACAGTAACGATACCAACAGTTAAGATACCCAATTCTCTTGCGATACTAGCAATGATAGGCGCAGCACCAGTACCTGTTCCACCACCCATTCCAGCAGTAACGAACACCATTTTAGTACTTTTACTTAACACATCGCGAATATCTTCAATATTTTCAATCGCTGCATTTTTTCCAACTTCTGGAATTGCGCCAGCACCATTCCCTTCAGTAAGAGAAGCCCCTAGCTGAATTTTGAATGGAACAGAAGAAATGTCTAACGCTTGTTTGTCTGTGTTACAAACGATAAAATCTACACCTTTAATTCCTAAATTATACATGTGATTAACAGCGTTGCTTCCGCCTCCACCTACACCGATAACCTTAATACTTGATGAAATGTTTTTTGGTAAATCGAATTCCATTTGTTTATTTATTTTAATGCGTTTTGTTATGTTCGTTATTTGTGACCTTTAAAGATATAAAACTATTCTTCTTCAGCCAAAAATTCTTTTCCTCTTTTGATAATTGCCTCGAAGAAACCACCTTTTTTACCAGTATCTGAAGTATCACGAATTTTTCCTTTTTTTACTTCTTTAGGTTCTTCAATAATATGATCCGTTTTATTTCTTTTCTCATTCAAATTCAATGCTTGGAAACCTTTTAAGACAAGACCAATACCTGTTGAATACATTGGACTTGTTAAGTTTTCAATAGAATTTGAACTACCTAAATGTTCTGTTGGATAACCAATACGTGTATCCATTCCAGTAATAAATTCAAACAATTGAGTTATGTGTTTCAACTGCGCTCCACCCCCAGTAACAACAATACCACCATGTAATTTCTTCTCATATCCTGAGTTACGAATTTCATAGTATACATGCTCAATAATCTCTTCCATTCTTGCTTGGATGATGCTTGCTAAATTTCTTAATGAAATTTCTTTAGAATCTCTTCCACGTAGTCCTGGAATACAAACAACCTCGTTATCTTGACTTTCACTTGCTAATGCAGAACCATATTTTACTTTCAATGCTTCTGCTTGCTTTTTCATAATAGCACACCCTTCTTTGATGTCATCAGTAATAACATTTCCTCCAAAAGGAATTACAGCTGTATGACGAATAATACCTTCATGGAAAATAGCGATATCTGTAGTTCCACCACCTATATCTACCAATACAATACCCATATCCTTTTCGTCTTCAGACAAAACTGCTTCAGCAGAAGCTAACGGTTCAAGAATTGTATCAGCTACTTTCAATCCAGCTCTTTCAACACAACGATTTATATTTCTTGCTGCAGAAACATGTCCTGTAATCGTGTGAAAATTTGCTTCCAAACGAACACCTGACATTCCAATAGGATCTTTAATCCCTTGTTCGTTATCAACAATATATTCCTGAGGAAGAACGTGAATAATCTCTTCACCTGGCTCCATTGCTAAGCGATACATATCCTCAATCAGATTATCGATATCTTTTTGAGAGATTTCATCATCAACTTTAGTACGAGTCAACATACCTCTGTGTTGATAACTTTTGATATGTTGTCCAGCAATACCAACGTTAACAATGCGAATAATTAAATCACCTTCAACACGAGATTGCGCTTCTTCAACAGCAGTTTTGATAGAGTCAATTGTCTTGTCAATATTAGAAACAACCCCTCTTGACACTCCAAGAGAATCACTTTTACCCATCGATA
>CANGHE010000097.1 GCA_947453545.1 Flavobacteriia bacterium | reverse complement strand
GCAGGAGGATTAGTTTGTGAAAAAAGTGGGGTAGTGAGTATTGAGAAAGAACAATTAATAGCAGAAATACGTTTATTAGAAAAGGCATAGTTTATGAGCGCAGAACACGTAAAACCGTATGGAGATTCGTCTAAATCTAAAAAAGAAGAAGTTGCAGAAATGTTTAATAATATTTCTTCAAAATACGATTTCTTAAATCACTTCTTATCTTTAGGAATTGATAAACTATGGAGAAAGAAGGCTGTTAAAATGTTGCGTTCAATAAAGCCTGAACGTGTGTTAGATATAGCTACTGGAACAGGGGATTTTGCCATTGAAAGCTTATCATTAAAACCAAAAGAAATAGTTGGTTTAGATATTTCAGCAGGTATGCTTGAAATGGGAAGAGAGAAAATGAAAAAGCGTAAAGTTGATCATATTATCTCCATGCATCTAGGAGATTCTGAGGAAATTCCATTTGAAGACAATTATTTTGATGCGCTTACAGTAGGTTTTGGTGTGCGTAACTTTGAGCATCTTGAAAAAGGATTAGCTGAAATGTTAAGGGTAATCAAACCGAATGGGAAGGTTGTAATTCTTGAGTTTTCTAAACCTAAACAATTCCCAATAAAACAGTTATTCTCTTTTTATTCAAACAATATTATTCCAATATTAGGAAAATCTATTTCAAAAGATGCTAAAGCATATTCATATTTACCAGAGTCTGTTGCTGCATTTCCGGAAGGGAAAGATTTTGAAAATATTTTAATTAAATTAGGGTATAAAAATGTTTCTGCTACTCTTGTATCTGGTGGTATAGCTACTATTTATACAGGAACAAAATAATTTTTTCTTATTTAGTACGTTACCTAAGTTATGAAAATTAGGTTTTTGGGTTTCATTCTTTTAATTAATTCATTTATTGCCACTTCACAAGTTCAAAAACTTGAGAATTATAAAAATTTTGACCGTGAGTTGGTTACATTTGGCGTACAGTTAGGCGTAAATAAGAATAATTATACTCTAATTCCAGACAAAGATGCATTTAGTAAATACGGATATACCTCAATTGAAAACATTACACAACCAGGTGCTCAGGTAGGTATGTTGATTTCATTGAAGTTAGGGACACCAATTGCTAGGTTACGATTAATTCCAACTTTTTCATTTCAAGAGCGCGTCATTAATTACTATACTCATCCAAAGGATGTAGGTGGAAAGGAAGGGTTTAATCAAGAGCGTATAAATGCTTCAAATCTTGATTTCCCATTATTATTGCAGTTAAGAACTTTACGGCATGGAAACTTCACAGCATTTTGTTTATTTGGTGGGCAATATACAATTGATTTACAGTCAGTGCAAGATAAAACGCAAAATTTAATTGATCCATTCATTAAAGTGAAGAAAAAAGATTGGATGGCGCAAGTAGGAGGTGGTGTAGAATTTTTTGCAGAATATTTTAAATGCGGATTAGAGTTGAAATATTCACAAGGATTTAATAATGTATTAATTCAAGATCATTCTGTTGTATCTAGTCCTATAAAGAGTTTGATGAACAATTCTTGGATATTATCAATAACATTTGAAGGAGGTAAATAATGAGTCAATTAGTACAAGTGCAAATTGCACCTGAGGAAGTAAAAGACGATCATGCAATTCGAACAGCGATAGCAGATTTTTTAAATTTAAAGATTGGGACATTTGAGTATAAATGGAGAAAAAGATCGCTAGATGCACGAAAACGAACATTAAAGATTAATGCTACATTTGAGGTTTTTGGTCTTGATGAAGCGATTGTTGAAAATGAACAAAAGTTTAAATTTCAGGATGTTTCAGGTAAAGATGAGGTGGTTATTATAGGTGCAGGACCGGCTGGTTTATATGCTTCACTTCAAGCCATTGAACGTGGTTTAAAACCAATTGTATTTGAGAGAGGAAAAGATGTTAAATCGAGAAGGAGGGATTTAGCAAAACTCAATAAAGATCATTTAGTTAATACAGAGTCGAATTATTGTTTTGGAGAAGGTGGTGCTGGTACATACTCTGATGGGAAGCTTTACACGCGATCTAAAAAGCGTGGAGATGTTTTAAAAGCATTAAAGTGGTTAGTTGAGTTTGGAGCAGATGAAGATATTTTAATAGATGCTCATCCACATATTGGCACAAATAAATTACCTAAACTGATTGAAAATATACGTGAAACTATAATAAAGGCCGGAGGAGAAATTCATTTTGAATCTAAGTTAACTGATATTAATGTTGAAAATGGTAAAATTGCTGGAATTCAAATAAATAATAGTGAATATAAAAAAGCACAATTTGTAATTTTAGCTACAGGTCACTCAGCAAGAGATGTTTTTTATCTATTACATCATAAAGGAATTCGAATTGAAGCGAAACCGTTTGCTTTAGGGGTTAGGATTGAACATACACAAAATTTAATTGATACTTTACAATATCATGGAAGATTAAATGATGACTTTGTTCCGCCTGCATCTTATTCATTGGTGACACAAGTTGATGGAAAAGGAGTATATTCATTTTGTATGTGTCCAGGAGGCATAATCGCACCCTGTGCAACTGGAACGGAGGAAGTGGTCACAAATGGGTGGTCTCCATCGAAAAGGAATAATCCTTATTCAAATTCAGGTATCGTTGTAAGTATTTCCCCTGAAGATATTACCAACGATAAAAATAATCCGTTTGTATGTTTGGATTTTCAGAAAAAGGTTGAGAAGGCTTGTTGGGAGGCTGCAGGTAAGACACAACGGGTTCCTGCTCAATGTATGAAAGATTTTGTTGAGAAGAAGAAAACAAAAGAATTTCCTAGGTCTTCTTATCAACCAGGTATAGTAAGCGTTAATCTTCACGATATTCTTCCATCATTTATTTCAGAAAGATTAAGAAAGGCATTTATTGATTTTGGAAAAAAAATGCCCGGATATCTAACGAATGATGCGGTTTTGCACGCACCAGAATCGAGAACAAGTTCTCCTATACAGATACCAAGAGATAAAATTACTTTGATGCATCCAGAGGTTTACGGTTTGTTTCCTTGTGCAGAAGGTGCTGGTTATGCTGGTGGGATTATTTCAGCAGCTATAGATGGAATGAAATGTTTGGATGCAGCAGTTATAGCTTCTGGAAAAATGTTCCCAGAATAATAGCCCCAGCAGTAGCAACATTTAGAGATTCTGCATGTCCATATTTAGGTATTGTAATTGGTATATCTATGTGGTTTTTTATTGTTTCACTTATTCCATTACCCTCATTACCAAGTACTATAATTCCATTCTTTTTTAACTCACAGTTAAATAAATTTTCACCTTCCAATAGTGCTCCGTAAACAGGTAGGCTATTATTTTTAAAAAATGAAACAAGATCTGTATATATTACATTAACACGGTAAATAGCACCCATTGTAGCTTGTAATACTTTAGGGTTGTAGCAATCTACTGTTTCTTTAGAGCAAATAACATGAGAAATTCCGAACCAATCTGCAAGTCTTATAATTGTACCCATATTACCTGGATCTTGAATTCCATCTAGAGCAATTAAATAATTAGATTTAATATCTATAGTTGGGAGCTTTCTGCATATAGCGATTACTTTATTTGGAGTTGTTAAAGTTGAAATTTCTTTTAACTCTTGTAAAGTTATTTCGTTAAATGAAAAAGTGTTGTCATTTTTTATTTCGTTCTTATATTCAGAAGTGTGATATATCGAGTCGATATGTTGAGGTACCCATTCAATAGCTTCATTAACCATCTTTTCACCTTCTATTACAAATAAACCATTTTCAATTCGCTGTTTTTTTTGTTGAAGTGATTTAATAAAACGAATTCTATTCTTTGAAATCATCTGATTTTGTTATTTTTGTTAATCATACAAGACTACTTGAACGCTTTCAAACTTACATATTATCTTTCATTTTTTCTATTTTTTATTATTGCTTCTTGCAGTCAGCAAAAGTATTTGAAAAAAAATGAATTTTTATTAACGAAAAGTTTGCTTCAAATAGAAGGAAATCAAGATTTAAAATCAGATTTCACGGAAATAATAAGACAAAAACCAAATCATCATTTGTTGGGGATACCTGTATACTTGTGGGTATATAATCGTTTTGATTCAACTTCAGTAGTTCAGAATAAACGTGACTATATGGCCAAATTACGCGCCAAAAATTTAAAGCTTTTAGCCAAGCAACAATTAATAAACGATAAAAGAATTGAAAAAGCTTTAAAGCGTGGACAAACTGATTATAAGTATAAAAATATTACACTTAAAGACACTTTAAATCCTAAATTATCTATAAAAGAGTGGATGAAATTTAGAATAGGTGAAGCACCTGTAATTTTTGATTCTATTTATTTTAATAAGTCAATTGAACAATTAGGAATTTATTTAAAGAAGAAAGGGTATTATGATGCTAAAATTGCTGGGGAGGTTAGTTATAATCATAAAAAACAAAAGGTTAAGAACACATATGTTATTAATACGGGTTCAAGTTATTTGATAGATACCTTGTTGGTTGACTGTGAAAACTTAGTAGTAGAAAAGATATATAAAAAATATTTAAATTCTCAAATTAATCAATTGAAAAAGGGAGATAATTTTGATTCTGACAGATTAAATCAGTATAGGGAATATGTAAGTAGATTTATACAATCTAATGGTATTTATGGTTTTAATTCTTCAGATATTTCATTCCTTGCAGATACTAATCGTATAAAGCATAATGTGAAAATTACAATTCTTTTTTCGGATAAGTATAAAAAAATCAATCCAAATTCTGACGAATTAACCCGTATACCTTATTCCTTATCAAGAATTAGTAATGTGTATTTTCATTTGGTTGATACAACATATTTTAAACGAAATTTCAAGGAATATGTTGAGAAAAAAGGA
Source organism: Flavobacteriia bacterium (assembly GCA_947453545.1). Classification (GTDB taxonomy): domain Bacteria; phylum Bacteroidota; class Bacteroidia; order Flavobacteriales_D; family Crocinitomicaceae; genus CANHVK01. Next base: position 4,822 of record CANGHE010000097.1, on the reverse strand, counting down.
ATTCCTTTAATTTCAAATGGTTTTGTAAGAAACATGGATACATTGAATTATGTCAATTCAGAAGGTGTTCGTCATGATATGAAAAAGTACAATGTTGGTGAGGATAAAAGAGATTCTATTATACAAACTAGATCTACAATTGTTACTTATAATGAACGTATTTCAGTAAACGCTGATTTACTTGAAATGCAGATAATTCAAGGGAAAAACACATATTATAATATTACTACATTTGAAAAATCAGTTAATAATTTGGTGGAGTTAGGATTGTTTCAAACTGTTAAACCAGAGATTATTGAGAAAAATAATGAAATTGAGATACATTATTATTTAGTTCCAAAGAAACAAATGATGTTTAGTTTTTCTCCGCGCGTAACGACATCTGGTGTATTCTTAGGGGTTTCAGGATCAGCTAATTTTACAAATACAAATTTATTTAGAGGATCCGAAAAAATGGTTTTAAGTTTTTCAGGAGGTTTTCAATCTATGCCTAATTTAAGTTATCAAAATGCTTCATCATCATCCAATGTAGCAGATAATGTAAAACAGGTGTTTAATACTTTTGAAATCGGGCCGTCTTCTAAATTTGATTTACCTGGATTATTTCCATTTTCAATTAATTCGCTACAAAAAACGCAAAAAGCAAGAACAATACTCATTACATCATTCGGATATCAAAAGCGAAGTGTATTTACGAAGCAATCTTTTAAGTTAAATTATATTTATAATTTCATCGTTGGAAAAAATACTGAATTACAATTTGGGTTTCCGGGATTTTCATCTATCAATTTCGTCAATTTTTTACAGTTTGATGAAACGTTCAAGACAAATATATATAAGAATAAAGATCCATTTACTCAGAATTATTATCGTAGTCAATTAAATTGGCAAGATTTCAAGTTTGTCTTTCAATACAGAAATAATGATAAGACTAGTAATGATCGAAGTACAAAATATTTTAAAACTACATTTGATATAGCTGGTAATTTTCTATCTCTTTTTAGTAAGTATGAAAAAACCAATACAGAATTACAAAGAACTATTTTTGGTATCACTTATTCGCAATTTGTAAGATTAGATAATGAGTTTGTTTATGCTTATCAATTAACAAAAAATAAATCTTTTCACTTTAGAACATTAATTGGAGGTGGATTACCTTATGGGAATTCAAAATTTTCGTTACCATTTGATTATAGTTTTTTTGGTGGTGGTCCGAATGATATTCGTGCATGGAGGGCAGGTACTTTAGGTCCTGGTTCATATAGTTATTATCTTGATAAAAACTATACCACACTTCAATTAGGAGATGTTCGTATAGGTGCTTCCACAGAGTTTCGATTTAAATTATCATCTTTGATGAGAGGAGCAATATTTATTGATGCAGGAAATGTTTGGACAGCAAAGAAAGATGAAAATCGTCTTGGAAGTCAGATTACAAGTACTTGGTTCAAAGAAATTGCAGTAGCAACTGGTGTTGGTTTACGTGCAGATTTTGATTATTTTGTAGTTAGATTGGATTATGGGTTTAAATTAAGAAATCCTGCAATGAAAGATGGAAGTCGTTGGTTTTTTCAACCAAAGGATAAACAAGTATATGATATAATTAACAATAATACAACATACACCAGTCCATTTTTTCCTAGAAACTGGACAGATTTCATAAATTCATTTAGGGTAGGTATTGGTTATCCTTTTTAATTTCTCATTACAAAATCAACAATCCTAAATCTCTCAATTGGGCACAAGTCGAACTATTCAAGAAGGTTTCAAAATCACCTAATTGCTGAGATTCAAAATTACTTTTCATTATTTCTAACTTATTTATTTTTAAGTTATTAATATCTTTGTTTCGCAAAAATGAAAAAATCCAATTTCCAAGCGTTTGGGAGCATTGAATTTCAATTTGTTCTGAAAGTGTATTAAATTGTAAAATAGATCTTTGTATTACTTTACCTTTCTTTTTACTTTCGGTTAGTTGGATGCTTGGGTTAGGTCCAATCCATACGAAACGTTTTTGTGTTTTTTCTTCTGTAAAATCTGGGGTATCTAAACAACGTTCAATGTAATTACGCGGAATTAATGTGCGAGGTGTTTTAAAGTCAAACCAAGAATGTAGAGGCATATCAAATCCGATTCCGTGCATATAGTTGAATAACGATTTTTTTAGTCCGTCACTAAACAATGCGTGATCAGCACCTGTTGGGTCGGAATGTTCCAAATCATTGTTGGCAAAACTTCCATTTTCTAATCCTGTGATTTTAATCTTAAACGCTGTTGGATCCAATCCGATAGGGCTGTGTGCGGTTAGGGCAAATTGATGCCAAAAACCAGATTGTACGATTCCGAGTTCGAATAATTGGCGCACCATTTCCATCGAGTCAATCGTTTCTTGTGCTGTTTGTGTTGGGAAACCATACATCAAATAGGCGTGTACCATAATTCCCGCTTGGGTGAAGTGGTCAGCGACTTGGGCTACTTGTTGTACGGTAACTCCTTTGTCTATAAGGTTTAACAAGCGGTCAGAAGCTACTTCGAGTCCACCGGAAACGGCAATACATCCCGAACGAGCCAATAAACGACATAAATCATAGGAAAAACTCTTCTCAAAACGGATATTTGTCCACCAAACAACGGTGAGTTTACGACGTAAGATTTCAAGCGCTACATCACGCATCAAAGCAGGAGGTGCGGCTTCGTCTACAAAGTGAAAGCCATTGTTTCCTGTTTGTTCTATCAATTGCTCAATACGATCAACCAATAATTTAGCGGTTGCGGCTTCGTAGGTTTTGATGTAATCCAAAGAAACGTCGCAGAATGTACATTTTCCCCAATAACAGCCGTGTGCCAGTGTTAATTTATTCCAACGTCCATCGCTCCAAAGTCGGTGCATAGGATTGGCTAATTCGATAACGGAAAGATAGCGTTTGAGTGGAAGGTCAGTGTAGTCAGGTGTTCCAACATCTTTTTGCTTGTAGTCAGGTTCCGTCGCGCCATTGTTGTATTGTACTTCTTTGTCGTTGCAAGTGAATGTGCGTTTCAATTTTTCTAGTGGTCTATTTCCAGCTAAATGTTCGAGTAAGTTTTGTAATGGTCGTTCTCCATCGTCTAAGGTGATGTAGTCAATAAATTCGAATACTCGTGTGTCTATGATGGAACGTAATTCGGTATTTGCATACCCACCTCCTAGAACTATTTTTATCGTTGGAAAATGTTTTTTTATCCATTGTCCACATTTGAATGCACTGTAAAGATTACCAGGGAAAGGAGCGGATAATGCTACCAAAGTTGGTTTTTCTTTTTGAATTAGATTGGTTATTAAGTCTATCGTTATTAGGTCGATATAAGTATTATCATTAAGTAACGCTTGATGTAATTGATCAAAGGTTGAGGCAGATCTACCTAAGCGTTCAGCATAGCGACTGAATCCAAAATGGGGGTCGATTGCTTCGATAATTAAATCTGAAATATCTTCTAAGTAGAGGGTGGCTAAGTGTCTTGCTTTATCACGAATTCCCATCGTTCCAAATGCCCATTCTAAGTCTTCCAATTGTTCGAAACGAGACGCTTCTGGAAGGTAATTGCGTTCGCAAATTAAATGTGCTAAGGTTGGGTTGGTGTCGTGTAAAAATGAAATAACAGTATCTATCGTTTGAATATAGGAGTCTTGTAAATCTACGATGCGTTGGCTATTAGGGGAAAGTGTTTCTCTTGTTTTTTCTGCTTCTTGAAAAATGTCGGTTAAACCTTTTTTAGAGAAAAGAGCCAAAATAACTTCTATCCCTAAATCCGCTTGGAACGAAGGTATGTGTAGGGTATTTAAAAATCCTTTGAGGTATGCTGTTGCTGGATAGGGGGTATTCAGTTGTGTAAAAGGTGGCGTGATGAATAAGACTTTCTGTTCCAATGGTTCGGTATTTAAACTCAAATATCGAGAATATTCTAGGATTTTGATTGGTTTTAAATCAAAATTTTAATTTAAATGTAAGTTTCCCTCCTTGAGGAGGGATAAAGGGAGGTGATTTTTAAATCATTTTAAATCAATATTTTATATTTATTTTTTTAAGGAATTATTCATCACCCACCTTGATCCTCCCATCAAGGGAGGAAACGTACCGCGTATCATTTAATTTAGGTTTGAATTCAATATTAATCTTTTCAAAGTCATCGTTGTTAGAATTACTCTTATTTTCTTTTATGTGCTTCTTTACTTTGCGTTATATTTCTTTCTCTCCAAACCTATCTTCAATATCTTCCTATTCAAAAAAACAACTAACTTGGTATATTCCATTTTGAAAACAATATGAAAACATCTCATTTTGAAGCTTATTTTAGTCCAGGAGAGAATTGTTTGAATCACATTATAACGTTGATCAAATCGGCTGAAAAACACCTCGAAATAGCTGTGTTTACAATCAGTGATGACCGTATTTCGCGAGCTATTGTTGCTGCAATGTTTCGGGGAGTGAATGTGCGCATCATAACCGATAATGACAAGGTGTGGGACGATGGTTCGGACATAGAAACACTTTCAAATGAAGGTGTTGCTGTGAAAGTAGATGTCACTTCTTACCATATGCATCATAAATTTATGCTGGTGGACCGAAAAACATTATTGACTGGTTCATACAATTGGACTCGTTCCGCTGCGCAATACAATCAAGAGAATGTAATATCAGGAAATGATCCTTATTTGTTAACGAAGTTTCAGTTGGAATTTGAGAAGTTGTGGGATAATTGTATTGATTTTAATGATTATCTTGCACAATCTTACAGAAATTAAGTCTTTATGCAAACAACTGTCTCTGTGCAATTACCTCCAATC
>CANGHE010000096.1 GCA_947453545.1 Flavobacteriia bacterium | reverse complement strand
AATAGATCGTTTTGGTCCATTACCTCGAACTGTAAAAGAATTGTTTCGCTCTTTTGAGTTACGTTGGTTAGCACAAGACATTGGAATTGAAAAATTAGTAATTAAATCAGGAACAATGGTGTGTTATTTTATTGCTAATCCACAGTCTCCTTTTTACGATTCACCAGAATTTAAACGTGTGTTGAAGTATGTGCAAGTCAATCCAATAGATTGTAAATTGAGCGAAAAGAATGATAAACTTCGTATGATATACACTAACATTCTGACAATCGATCAAGCAGTGAAGCGTTTGTTGGAAATTTTGGATAGGTAATATAATGTTATAATATTGAGTTAACTAATTTTTGTTTAATAAGAGAATTGAAGTAAGCTTAGATATATTATAAGAAGAAGGCAAATCAATAGTAAGTAGCTTCTGTTGATGATAATTTAGTTATGGAATTTTGAATTAATATTAATTTATTACATTATAAAATGGTTAAAACTTGGCGTGCACATTTGGCATTGTTTTTAGTTAATACATTATATGGAGCAGGTCATATAATTGCTAAAGGTGTTATGCCTGTTTATATTACACCAACTACATTCATTTTTTTTCGAATACTTGGTGCAACATTATTATTTTGGATTATTAAGTTGTTGTTTCTTCCAAAAGAGTATATAGCAAAAAAAGATATAGGTTTGTTTATGTTGTGTAGTTTGTTTGGAGTTACTATTAATCAATTGTTTTTTTTTCACGGATTAAGTTTATCCTCTTCAATTAATTCAGGTATAATAATGACTACTAATCCCATTTTAGTTGTCATAATCGCATATTTTTTGTTGAAGGAGAAGGTAACTTGGATAAAAATCTCAGGAATTCTTCTAGGCGCAGGAGGTGCTATTTTGTTAACATTAGCTGGCAAGACAGGAAAAGGAGATTCTACGTTAGGAGATTTATTTTTATTTATTAATGCATTTAGTTATGCAATCTATTTAGTGATAGCAAAACCTTTGATGCAACGGTACTCGCCATTTACCGTTATTACTTATGTTTTCACATTTGGGTTAGCGTATATGTTACTTTTTCCACCGACCTATTTTGAAACAGCACAAGTTAATTTTAGCATTATTCCATTTGAAATTTGGTTGAAAATTATATACATTATTGTAGGTGTAACTTTCTTTACTTATTTACTTACAATGTATGGATTAAAGTATTTAAGTCCTTCAACATCGAGTGCCTATATCTATACACAACCAGTTTTGGTTATGATATTTGCTGTTTTATTTTCCGCTATAGGTTTATCAGAAGATTATACTCAAACCATCACTCTAGAGAAGGTTGTCTATATGTCTATGATATTTATTGGAGTATGGATAACTTCTTATTTTTCAAGGAACAATGTTAAATGAATAGAAAAAGTACTATAGATTGCTTTAATATTCATGTCAATAGTTAAGAATTAATCAGTAGATTTTCTAGAAGCGATAGAATACTAGTTATAATCTAAAATGATTTAATCATATTTCATTCTACCTGTTATCTTTTTGATGAATCTTAGTTTAGGCATTTTAATTTTAAATAATTTCTTTGATTTTTTGACATCTCCATTTGCAACAAACTTTTTATAGTGAAACGGATTTTCTGGAATCGTTCTTCCGTAACCTAAGGTTAATTCATGAGAAAAACCTGTTCCTGGATGAATTGATGCCATAGCATTTTGATAAGAATAAACTACCCTCCAACCGTTATCAAGAAATACACCAAGATTACTTCCTATTGTTAAATCAGTTCGTACACCTGCTCCAATAAAGATTAATTGATTTAATAGAAAATTAAAATCTACCCCAGCCTGTATTGGTGCTCCAACAGATCCTTTCACCATTATTGTTGGGTAAAAAACATACCAATCCTGATCAAATCGATATTTATAACCTGCAGTTAAAAAGAAGTTAGGATTTTGCATATTAAATAATTGTGAGCTAGTATTTAAGGTGTCTCCAGCTACAAAAGGCATTCTGTTTCCTAATAAGTTTGGTATACTGAAGTTTACATCAAGTTTAGGTGTAACTAAAGCAAATCCAAATCCTAAATTAAGTCCCAATTTTGAAGCAGATGCATTTTCTCCAAGAACAGGATCTAATGTCTGATATTTTGAATAAGATTCGTAATTTAATTTTGTTGTATTTAACATATGTTGTGAAACACCAATGCGCAGACCATAAGCACAAGAAATACCACCTGATGATCTAGAAAAAGTCTTGTAAGAAGCGTTTGCAGAAACCTCTAATTGATTGTAGCCACCGTAATTATCATTAATTATGGTTCCGGAAAATCCATATTGTGAACGATAGTTATAGTATGAATTTAGCGCAAAATTTAATGGAGAATTTGAAGAACTTACATAGTCATTAGTATATGCTAAAGTTGTTCCATATTTTGTGAATATATCCATATTAGCTGGATTAAAAAACCCAGGATTTAACATGTATTGGTGGTTAAATTGTCGTGCTTGAGAGTAAGTTAAACTTACTGTAAGCATAAATAGAATTGATAAAATTAATTTCATCGTTTTAATATAATTTTCCCGTCAATAAAAGCTGTTTTATCTAAAATTTTGTACTCAAAACGATAAAAATAAACTCCTTCTGGTAATTCTTTACCTCCTAATTGATTCTTTTGATTACATGTTCCATCCCAATCATTGATGTATGGAGAAGCTTTGTAAACTAAATCACCCCATCTGTTGAAAACAGTAAAAGTGTTACTTTCTCTAATACTAGGATCAGTTTTGATTGATTCAATTATAAAGAATTGATTTAATGTGTCATTATTTGGACTGAAAAAGTTGTAATCTAATGTATCAGTATTTGGAACACGATTTATTTCTATTGCGAAAGAGCCGAATGATATAAAAAATTCTATCAACAAAAGAAAAATAATATTACTAGTTAATTTCATAGAAATAATTTTGCTCACAAAGTTGGCTTTTTTTTTTGTGTTTTACAACGAATAGAGAATGAAAGACATAATAAATATTTTTTAACCAATAAATTGTCTAGTATTGAAATAGCGAAACACAATTTTTATCGTTATGGAAAAATAATAATTTAACGTTTACATGAAATGAAGCAAATAGGATTATTCAATGATCTTCAAATTAGAAATTGTATTAGCAATTGAATCTGGTAAGCAATTACCAACTTATTAAATGCTAAACAGCAAGTAGAGATAGTGCAACAACAGAATTAGTCTCTGTAAATAGAAGCTTTGCTCTGCCGTGCATCAAGCGGCTCTAGAATTTATGGTTTTTTCAAAAATACTTAAACAAATCAAAAGAGAATAAAATTAAAAGTTATAAAAGCAAATATCCCAGCAGACTTTATGTTTACTGGGATATAATTATATATTAGCCTTTAATAATTTGTATCCCAAATAAGGACTAGACATTTTTCTTATTCAACGATAGTTATCGAGTCAATTGTATCTCCCTGACGGATTGCATCAATTACGTCCATTCCTTCGTATACTTTACCAAAGCATGTATGGTTTCTGTCTAAGTGAGAAGTTTGGCGACGGCTATGACATACAAAAAATTGAGAGCCACCTGTATTTCTTCCTGCGTGTGCCATAGACAATACTCCTCTATCGTGGTATTGGTTGTCACCTGTTAATTCACAGTCAATTTTGTAACCTGGTCCACCGGTGCCATCTCCTTTTGGACAACCTCCTTGAATAACGAAGTCTGGAATAACGCGATGCCATTTTAATCCATCATAATATCCTTCTTTCGCTAATTTAACGAAGTTTGCTACTGTTTTTGGTGCATCATTTTCGAAAAAAGACACCTTCATTTCACCTTTATTGGTTTTGATTATTGCTTCCATAGAATTTCTTTATTTGTTTGCAAAATTAAGGATTTTGTTCGAATGTTGTTTTTCCCAAAAGGCTCATTAAATTTGTATATGCAAAAAAACACCATTCATCGAGAAGATACTAAATTATTCTCCTCATTATCAAACACCTTGGTTTATAATCAAGAAAAATTAAAGGAATTGATTACGACTCCTTTTTGTTTGGGTGCATTTAAAAATCAGATTCTAGCAAAACAAAATTCATTTACTCAACAACAGCGTGATAAATTAGTGACTGTTTTGAACCACCAGTACAAAGATTTATCATCGGATAGTTTGGTGTATAAAAACATTCAATCCTTACAACTAAACAATACATTCACTATCGTAACAGGACATCAGCTCAACTTATTTTCAGGCCCTGCCTATGTAATCTATAAGATATTACATATTATCAATTTATGTGAACGTCTTACTGAACACTATTCTGAGAATAATTTTGTCCCTGTTTTTTGGATGGCAACTGAAGATCACGATATTGAAGAGATTAATAACACCAAATTATTTGGAAAAGAAGTTGTTTGGGGACAAAATCAAGGTGGACCAGTAGGTCGATATAGTTTAGGGGAATGGTCAGATATTCAACAAACGTTGAAACAATTTTTTATAAACAATGAACAGGCTGAAATCCATTATCTTATCGATAATTATAAGGGAGATACACTATCTGAGGCCACTAAGAATCTCTTTCATGTAGTTTTTGAAAAGTATGGTTTGGTTATTTTGAACCAAGATGATGTAACATTAAAGAAGCAATTTGCACCTATTTTTAAGCAAGAAATTGAAAATTCTTTTGTAGAATTGGCTGTAAATAAAACTAATGTTCAGATTGAACAAATGGGATTTAAGCCACAAGCATTTGTTCGTCCAATCAATATTTTTTACATCGAAAAAGGGATACGGAATCGTTTGAAAATAAACGATAATAAGATAGAAATTGATGGTATAGGTCTGTTCACGAAAGAAGAAATACTGGTTAAGTTGGAACAAAATCCGGCTTCATTTTCTCCTAACGTAATGATGCGCCCTTTGTACCAAGAGTTCTCGCTACCCAATTTAACTTATGTTGGAGGGGGAGGTGAAATAAGTTATTGGATACAACAGAAAGGGATTTTCGACACGATCAATCTGCCATTTCCATTACTACAAGTTCGTAATTCTGTCGAAGTAATTGATCCTACAAATGCTAAGAAATGGAATAAACTTGGTCTATATATGGAAGATCTATTTGCTTCAACTCAAGAATTACAAAAGTTATATGTCGACAAACACGATACGGATAAATTAGATTTTTCAGTTTTAGATACATTGACAAATCAATTAACAGTATATCTTCAAAATCAAATTGTGTCTGTTGATGCAAGTTTAGATAAATTTGCAGAGGCTGAAATTAGTAAGTTACAAAAACAAGTTGATGCAATCAAAGGGAAATTAATTAAACAGAAGAAAGGGCAATTTGAGGTAGCATTAAAACAAATTGAGGAGGTAAAAGCAAAACTTTTTCCAAATCAAGGATTACAAGAACGAACGGATAGTTTCTTTACTTTTTGCAAGGACGGTAATTATATTGCCTTACTTGATCAATTCAAACAAGCAATGGATCCATTTGAAAAAGATTTAATTTTACTATATCAATAAAATACTAAAATCATTCTATTTACGTTTCTTTTACTGACTTATGCGTTTTTTATTATTATTTCTTTTGTTTGTGTCTTTGGGTGTATTCGCTCAAACTGATACTACGGGAATAATTTATGGAATATGTACTACTAAAAAGGGACAACCTTTAGAAGGGGTAAAAGTAAGTTTTAATAATAGTGTTACCCAATCAAATAGTAAGGGCTTTTTTGAAATAGTTATACCATCCAATCTAAATTGTGATATCATATTTAGATTAGATTCTCTTTTTTTAAAAAGACGTTTTTTGGTAAAGAGTGGGGAGAGAAAGGAAGTAGGTAAAATAAAACTCCCAATTCAAGAGGAGTCAATGATTACTGTGCGAAGAGAAGGAAATGATGTAAATTTATTGAAATTACCAGCGTTGGATTTACAAAAATTACCTACAACTAATGTAGAGAGAACACTTGTTTATACTACTGCTGCGAGTTCTAATAATGAACTGACTTCTAACTATAATGTTCGAGGTGGAAGTTATGACGAGAATTTAGTATATGTCAATGGTTTTTTGATAAATCGACCGTTTTTAACACGCTCAGGACAGCAAGAAGGATTGAGTTTTATTTACTCATCATTAGTTAAAGATATTCGGTTCAGTGCTGGAGGATTTGATGCACGTTATGGTGATAAATTAAGTTCTGTTTTAGATATTAATTATATTACTCCAGATTCATTAAATGCTTCTTTAACAACTTCTTTACTTGGAGTAGAGTCACATATAGCACATAAACTAAATTCGAGGTTGAATTACTTAGTTGGTACTAGGTATCGAGCTAATGGATATTTACTTAATTCTTTACCTACTAAGGGAGCATATAATCCTGTTTTTTATGATGGTCAAATCATGGTTAATTATGCATTAAACGATAATGTAACTTGGTCAACGATGGGACATATTTCTTCAAATAATTATCGTTTTTCTCCACAAACTCAAGAAACTGATTTTGGAACAGTTAATGAAGCGTATAGATTGAAAATTTATTTTGATGGTCAAGAACAAACTATTTTTCAAACGATGACAGGAGCAACGGCTTTAAAATGGAAAGTAAATAATAGAACTCAATTAGATTTTTACTCTTCTGTCTTTAGAACTAATGAAAGTGAAAATTTCGATGTCTTAGCCGAATATTTTATTAATCAATTGGAGACAAACCCAGGTAAGCAAAACTACGGGGATTCTGTTAATTCAATTGGTGTAGGAGGATATTTGAATCATGCTAGAAATAATTTACAAGCAACAATAATTAACTTATATCACAATGGTTCTTTTCAAATTAATGAGAAACAAAAACTTTTTTGGGGAATTAATTATCAAAAGGATAACTTTAATGATCAATTAAGTGAATGGAAAAACGTTGATTCTGCAGGGTATAGTTTATCTCCTCTTGGCAATAAAATATCTTCGACCTTAGAATTGAATTCTATAACAAAAGGCAAATTAAACCTAAAGACTCAAAGGGTTAGTGGATTTGTTCAACACAGTTTTGAATGGGGAAAACCTGTTGCCCGTTTACCAATTAAATTGAATAAGATAATATATGATTCCTTAGGTAATAAACATAAGTCATTTTATTATGACACATTAGCTTTATCTTATCAACGTTTTCAATTTCAAACAGGTATACGTGCCGGATATACAGAGGTAAATAATGAAATTTATGTTACACCTCGTGTATCCTTTACTTTTTTTCCTAGATTATATTTTTTAAATCAAGGAAAGGTTATGAGAAGAAATGCTCAGTTTAGGATAGCTTCAGGTTTATATTATCAACCACCTATTTACAGAGAATTCAGAACATTTGATGGGAAATTGAATTTAGAAGTTGTTTCCCAAAAATCTTTTCATTGGGTAAGCGGTTATGATTATCATTTTTCAATGTGGAATCGTAAACAGCCATTTAAATTATCTACAGAAGTGTATTATAAATATTTTTGGGATGTAAATCCTTATCAGATAGATAATGTTAGAACTAGATACTTTGCTAATAATAATGCAGTAGCGTACGCTTATGGAATTGATGTTAATATTCATGGTGAGTTTGTTGAGGGTATTCAATCATTTTTTAAAGTAGGGTTATTATCTACAAAAGAGGATATTTTAACTGATTCATATAAGGTTTATTATAATAAAGAGGGAGAAAAAATAATACCTGGATATACTGTGGATGATAAACCTACTGACAGTTCAACGGTATTTCCCAAATATATACCAAGACCCACAGATCAACTTTTAAATTTTGCAATTCTTTTTCAAGATAGAATGCCAAATTATGAAATGTTAAGTGCTCAAATGGGATTAGTATTTGGCTCAAGATTGCCTTATGGACCTCCTGACTTTAATCGATACAAAGATACATTGCGTCAAAAATCATATTTCAGAGTTGATTTAGGCTTATCGTATGATTTATTATACAAAGTACATCAAAATGAAAGTAATAAGAAACGTACTTTTTCAGATGCAATTATCTCATTTGAGATATTTAATTTGATGGGAATTAATAATATATTATCAAAACAATGGGTTCAAGATGTTACAGGTAAATATTATGCTATACCTAATTATCTTACGCAAAGAAGATTCAATCTAAAATTAATTTTAAGAATATAAATTATTAACCTACTTTTTCGGTGATAATTTCTTTGTTACCATTGAATCCAACAAGTTGTTTTGCATTATTGATAATTGCATTACTGTCAATACCTGCTTCGGCATAAAGTTCGGCTGGTGTACCATGATGGATATATTTATCAGGAACTCCTAAACGCACTACTTTTGAAGTGTATGAATGATCAACCATAAATTCAAGTACAGCACTTCCCATTCCACCCATTAAACAGCCGTCTTCCACCGTAATTACTTTATTAAATTTAGTAAATACTTCGTGTAACATCACTTCATCTAATGGTTTTACAAAGCGTAAATCATAATGAGCAGCAGATATTCCTTGTTCTTTTAATGTTTTGACAGCATCTTGTGCGAAATTCCCAACAGGTCCAACAGTTACAATAGCAACATCAGAACCATCAGTTAGTTTTCTACCCGTTCCTACTTTAATGGCTTTCATTGGTGTTTTCCATTCCAACATTACACCATTTCCTCTTGGATAACGAATAGAAAATGGACCCATATTTTCTTGTTGCGCAGTATACATTAAATCCCTTAATTCCGCTTCATTCATTGGAGAGGAAACAACCATATTTGGAATCATACGCATGTATGCAATATCGTATAAACCATGGTGTGTAGCTCCGTCAGCACCAACAAATCCGCCACGATCTAAACAAAATACTACGTTTAGGTTTTGCAAGGCAACATCATGTAATACTTGATCATACGCACGTTGCATAAAAGAGGAATAGATATTACAAAACGGCACCAAACCTTGTGTTGCTAAACCTGCTGAAAAAGTAACCGCATGTTGTTCAGCAATACCCACATCAAATGCACGATCAGGCATAGCCGCCATCATAATATTTAGTGAACATCCAGAAGGCATGGCAGGAGTAACTCCCATGATTTTATCATTCTGTTCTGCTAACTCAACAATGGTATGCCCAAATACATCTTGGTATCTTGGTGGTTGTGGAGATTTTGGAACAATCTTTATAATTTCTCCAGTTTCCTTGTTGAAAATCCCTGGTGCGTGCCATTTTGTAGGGTCACCTTCTTCGGAATATTTATATCCTTTTCCTTTTACGGTAATACAATGTAAAATTTTAGGACCAGGAATATGTTTTAAATCTTCTAATACTTTTGCTAATCCCTCTACATCGTGTCCGTCAACTGGGCCGAAATAGCGGAATTGTAATGATTCAAATAAGTTACTTTGTTTAAGTAACGTACTTTTTAAAGAATGTGAAATTTTAGAAACAACTGATTGAGCATCAGGGCCAAATTTTGAAATTTTCCCTAACATTTTCCAAACTTCATCTTTCACTTTGTTGTACGTGTGCGAAGTTGTAATATCCGTTAAGTATTCTTTCAAAGCACCAACATTTGGATCAATCGACATACAATTGTCGTTTAAAACCACCAATAAGTTGGCATCTTTTTCAAATCCTGCGTGGTTCATTCCTTCGAATGCTAAACCAGCTGTCATTGCACCATCGCCGATTACAGCAATATGTTGTCTGTTTTTCTCTCCTT
>CANGHE010000095.1 GCA_947453545.1 Flavobacteriia bacterium | reverse complement strand
GTACCCAATTTATTCATTTTGGGTGCTACCCCATCTTTTCCAGTAAACTTCGAAATGCGGTGTAAGGAGTGTATACTTACATAGAGCACATCCCCATCTTTGTATACCAATCGAATGGCTTCTTGGGGTTTACCATTTACATCAATCGTCTGTAAACCTGAGAATTGTCCTACACCGTGGTCAATATGTGTTACATAATCACCCTTTTGTAAGTCGTAAATTTCTTTTAAGGTAATTGCTTGTTTAGCTTGTGAAAATCCTTCTTTCAATTTAAAACGGTGGTAGCGCTCAAAAACTTGATGATCCGTATAACACACTAATTTCAAATCGGGTAAGATAAACCCTTCGTGCAAAGCAATAGGCATCGATATAAATTCTACATCCCCACCTATATCCTCAAAAATGGAATACAATCGATCAATTTGTTTCGGTTGATTCGAGAAAAATAAGTTGGTAAATCCTACTTTTTTTCGCGCCACCAAGTCTTCTTTGAGTAACTCAAAATTCTTATTAAATGCAGGTTGTTGCTGTACTTGGAAAGATGCTTCAAAAGTAGCTTTGAAATGGTATTCTGGCCCCCATTCTATTACACTATAAGATTGAATCTGATCTATCCATTCCGTTTTGTGGGTATATAAGTCACTCGGAATACTTTGTTTAATCGTATCGTGATTTAGTCCATCGTATGCTTTTACAGCCTTCTCATATTCCTTATCTAATTTGGATGTTACTTCACCCATAGAAGAAATCCAAACAGTTGCATTTTTGCCTAAAAAACGTAAAAAAGTTTCCAATCCGTGTTGGATAAACTGCTTTTGAACATTCGGTACAATATGAAAAAACTCGTGGGTGGCTATTGAAAGTTGATCTACTGGATCAAACGTTCGAATTGATTCCAGCTCTTCCCCAAAAAACTCCATACGAAATGGGTAATCATTTGCAAAAGAAAATACATCTAATATTCCCCCACGAATGGCAAATTGCCCAGGCTCGTAAACAAAATCAACACGTTCAAAACCATAATCCAAGAGCAATTCATTCATAAAGTCCAAGGAATAGTTTTGTCCTTTTTGTACACGCAACGTATTTTCTGTTAATTTCTTTTGCGTTGGAACTTTTTCAAACAAGGCTTGCGGATAAGTCACAATCCACGTATTTGTTCCGTTATTCACTTTTTCTAATACCTCTGCTCTTGAAACTACATTCGCATTGTCCGTTTCTTCAAAGTGATAGGCACTTCGGTATGAAGTAGGATAAAAAACAATATGCTTTTCTTCTGGGAATAAACTTTCTAAATCATTGAAAAAATAAGCTGCTTCTTCTTTATCTTGTAAAACGAACAAATGATGACCTGGAACTTGTGTAGCCAATTGTGTCGCATACAAAGCACGTGCAGAACACGTCAATCCTTTCCAATGAATTTTAGATTCACTGAATTGTAATTGATTAGCGGTAGCATCAATCGCTGTATGTTTAGCAAATAAATTTCTAAATGATTTTAGTTCCATAGGTCGATTTTACAAGAAAACAAAGGTAAAATTATTTGGGGCAGTCTCAACTTACAAACAATTTCAATTACAACATTTTATTCAATACAAAGTTTTGAAAGTATATCTAAAAATTAAATTTAGGGAGAAGTCTAATTTAACATGAAGGTTTTAGTAATTGAATACCATAACGATAATTAATTAAATCATATCACCTTGATAGATACATGAATGTAAAAAATCTTTTTTTTTCGATTTTTACAAATTCAAATAGCTAAGAAATTATACTAAAAATAAATACTTTATGGTCTTTTCTATTCGAAAATGTAATAAATAGCAAAAAAATTAAACGACTGATTATTAGCGGTATAATTAAAAATACAGATTTGAATAAAAATATTCGAGAATTCGATAACTACTTGTTAAGATTTATAATACATTTGATGTCCAAATAAAATTTTTAGACATGAGTTCTGAACATAAAACCAAGTTGACTGCTGCAGGAGTTTTAATTACCATAGGAATCGTTTTTGGTGACATAGGTACCTCCCCATTATATGTTTTCCAAGCCATTACTAGTCAAGGTAAAAATTTATCAGAAGGACTCGTATTAGGAGGTTTATCTGCTGTCATTTGGACATTAATTTTATTGGCTACAATTAAATATGTGTATTTCGCGCTAAATGCGGATAATAAAGGGGAAGGTGGAATATTTGCACTCTACGCCTTATTGAAAGACAAAAAAGCAAAATGGATAATCGTTCCTACTTTAATTGGTTGTGCATCTCTAATGGCAGACGGTTTTATCACTCCAGCCATATCCATTTCTTCAGCAGTAGAGGGTCTTGCTAATATCAATCCAGATCTACCCATTATGCAGATTATCATTGGAATTATATTTGCATTATTTGCTATTCAACAATTTGGAACCGTAATTATTGGTAAAGTTTTTGGGCCTATTATGTTGATATGGTTTGGGTTTCTTCTTTACCTTGGAATAACACATCTTTCTGCGAATCCTACTGTACTAAAAGCACTTAATCCTTGGTGGGCATACAATCTAATTGTAAATGTACCTGGTGGATTCTGGGTATTAGGAGCAGTTTTCTTGTGTACAACAGGGGCAGAAGCGCTGTATTCTGATTTAGGTCATTGTGGTAAAGGAAATATCCGTGTAAGTTGGGGAATGATGAGTATTGTATTGGTTATTCATTATTTAGGTCAAGCAGCATTAGCACTAACTCCTGGATTCCATTTACTTCCGAAACAAACTATTTTCTATGCAATGGTACCTAAAGAAATTTTGCCCTTTGCAGTTGGAATAGCCACAGCAGCAACCATCATTGCTTCACAAGCATTGATTACAGGGATTTTTACTTTAATGAACGAAGCAATCAAATTGAAATTATGGACAAATTTAAAAGTAAAATATCCAACTGATCATCATGGACAAATCTATATTCCATTCATAAATGGAGTATTATTAGTAGGATGTTTACTTGTTCTTTGGAAATTTCCAACCTCTTCACAAATGGAAGCATCCTATGGATTAGCTATCACTATCAATATGATTATGACGTCAATCTTATTGATTTTGATGTTATATATTCGTTATCCTAAATCTAAATTTATTTTTACAACAATTTTTGCTGTATTCTTTGCAGTAGAAGGAGTATTCTTATTCTCAAACATTCACAAAATTCCTGAAGGTGGTTGGTTTACCCTCGTACTTGCGATTTTCTTCTTTTCAGCACTTTATTTATTCTACAAAGCGAGACAATTGCGTGCCAACATTACAGAATATATACCAATGGCACGTATTATCACAAAATTAGAAAAAGTTCGTTTAGATGAAAAAATACCTTACGAAGCAACGAATTTAGTTTATCCCACACGAAGCGAGACGCCAGATAAATTAGATTCAACAGTATATTTCTCTTTATTCAAAAAACGACCAAGAAGAGCAGACATTGTGTGGTTCTTACATCTTGAAATCAAATCAGATCCATGGGGAGTTGATTATTCAGTAAATGAAATCATTGATAAACATTGCTACCACGTATCTTTACAACTCGGATTTAAAGAAGAACATCGTATTGAATATATGATTCGTAAAATTCACGATCATATGGTGGAAAAAGGAGAAATTGAAGGAAAAAGTATCTTTGACTGTGTTCGAGATGATATGGAAAACCCTGATTTCAAATTCATCGTATTAAGCTCTCGTGTTGCAACTGATAATAAGTTGACAACTTTCCAAATTATCTGTGTAAAAGCATATCGTTTTATTAAGTCTACAGGACTAAAAGCAGCAGAAGATTTTGGTTTGGATAAAACAAACGTTATGGAAGAATACGTTCCTATAAACGTTACTAAACAATATCAGCAAGAAATGCGTGAAGAGTTTGAAAACTACTCATGCAAAAAATAATATACTAGCCTACTACTATTGATAAATTATGGTCAACCAAGATCAATTAAAAGAATTACAACAACGTATTCAAGCAATTTCTGAATACTTAAAAATAGACGATAAAAAGATACAGCTTCAAGAAGGAGAATTAAAAACTCAAGACCCTTCCTTTTGGGATGACCCCAAAAAGGCAGAAGCTGAAATGAAGCAAATACGCTCGCTTAAGTTTTGGATTTCGACCTATGAAGAATTAAAGTCTGCTGCGGATGATTTAGAAGTACTTCTTGACTTTTTTAAAGCAGGAGAAGCAAGTGAAGACGAAGTAGATTCAGCCTATAAAGAACTTAAAACAAACGTTGAAGAGCTTGAACTTAAAAACATGCTTTCTGGTGAAGAAGATCAATTGAGTGCAGTTTTACAGATCACTGCAGGTGCAGGAGGAACAGAAAGTTGTGATTGGGCGTCTATGTTGATGCGTATGTATGTGATGTGGGGACAAAAAAATGGTTACAAGCTCAAAGAATTAAATTATCAAGATGGTGATGTAGCCGGAATTAAAACTGTTACCCTTGAATTTGAAGGAGACTTTGCTTTCGGATATTTAAAAGGTGAAAATGGAGTACATCGTTTAGTTCGTATTTCTCCTTTTGATTCGAATGCAAAACGTCATACTTCTTTTGCTTCAGTATACGTTTATCCTTTGGTAGATGATACAATTGAAATAAACATCAATCCAGCAGACATTTCATTTGAAACCATGCGAGCAAGTGGGGCTGGGGGACAAAACGTAAATAAAGTAGAAACTGCTGTCCGTTTAAGACACGCTCCATCAGGAATCATTATTGAAAACTCAGAATCGCGTTCTCAACTTGCGAACAAGGAAAAAGCAATGCAATTACTTCGTTCTCAACTATATGAATTAGAATTACGTGCACGTATGGAAAAGCGTAATGAGATTGAAGCGAACAAGAAAAAAATTGAGTGGGGATCCCAAATTCGAAACTATGTAATGCATCCATACAAATTAGTGAAAGATGTTCGTACAGGTTATGAATCTGGTAATGTTGAAGCAATTATGGACGGTGAAATAAATGAATTCTTGAAATCCTACCTTATGACTTATGGTAATTAATTACCTCAAACAAAAACTTAATACTCCATTAACAAATTCCTCTGGCTGCTCAGAATGTACCCAATGTCCTGCATTTTCGATTGTTTGTAAGGTGGCATCAGGGAAAAGCTCTTCTATCTCCGACCAGTCCTCATCTAATATATAATTTGATAATGTACCTCTAATAAATAAAGTTGGTGTCCATACTTCTAGTTTAGGTATAGGAGCTAATATTTCTTCCATTTCACGTTCTAAAACGTTTACATTCATACGCCAAGACAATTTTCCTTTTTCAATCCAATATAAATTTTTGAGTATAAATTGTCTTACACCATAAGAATCAACAAAAGGTAGCATAGCTATTTCTGCCTCTGATCTTGAAGATATTTTTGTTAAATCAATCGATTGAATTCCTTTTATAATTTCATTATGATGCATTGGATAACGTTTAATTCCAATGTCAACAATTACCATTTTCTCTAACCGATTTGGATATTTTTGAGAATAGTACATTGCAGTCTTTCCACCCATTGAATGGCCAATCAAAGTGAATTGATTGATATTTAAATGATTCACTAATCGCTCTAAATCATCCGCTAAATAATTGTAAGTAAAATCATCTGACCAAGGTGAATGACCATGATTACGTTGATCAACTAAAATCACATGATAATACTCAGCTAATTTTTTAGCATGAGTTTGCCAATTATCTGAAGTTCCAAATAATCCATGTAATATTATTAGTGGTTTCCCCTCTCCAATTTCCTTATAATGAAGCAACATTATAGTATGACTTTAAATTGTTTATCATTTAATTCACTTATCACACTAATAATCTTATCTTTTGAAATTATTGTACTATCAAACGAAATTTTAGCAGTGTTAATAGCTCGACCATCTTTAAAATCAAAAGAGCAACGTTCAACCGCATTCGTTTCTTTTAATGCTTTCCTAATCGAACTTCCACAACCCATTTCACAAACCATACCTTCAATTTTAAGATCTATAGATTTATTTGAATGCACAGCGACTTTACTATTACTTTTAACTTTTTGAGCATTTACAATTGATTGATTAGGATTGGAATTTTTATTATTACACGAGAAAAATAATACTACTAGTCCAAATGAAAAAATAAAATATATTGTTTTCATAATAAATTTAATATTTGATAAATACATTTTTAGCTTCTGTAAAGAAACGCAAAGCCTCTAAACCACCTTCTCTTCCTACACCTGAAGCTTTTACACCTCCAAATGGTGTTCTTAAATCACGCACTAACCATGAATTAATCCACACAATACCTGATTGCGCTTCATCTGCAACGCGATGTGCACGTTTCAAATCAGAAGTCCAAATGGTTGTTTGTAAACCATATTGAGTAGAATTCGCCATCATTAACGCTTCTTCTTCTGTATCAAAAGGCGCTATTGTTACTACTGGACCAAAAATTTCTTCTTGATTGGTACGACACTTATAAGACAATCCTTCAATTACAGTTGGACGAATGTAATAACCACCATCATAAGGTTCGTTTAAAATAACACGCTCACCACCAGTCAATATTGTTCCACCTTCTTCTTTTGCCAATTCAATATAAGAAAGAATTTTTTCCATGTGAGGTTGAGAAACCACCGCTCCTAAATTTGCTTTAGGATCAGAAGGATAAGAAACAACAGACTTAGCAACTTTTGCAACAAATGCTTCTTTGAATTTATCATAAATAGGACGTTCCACTAAAATACGCGAACCACACAAACAAATTTGTCCTTGATTTGCAAAAGAAGAACGTATCGTTGTACTTAACATATCTTCAAAATCACAGTCAGCAAAAATGATCACTGGATTTTTCCCTCCTAATTCTAATGACAATTTTTTAAACATAGGTGCGGCAGTGCGAGCAATGTACTCCCCTGTTTTTGTTCCTCCAGTGAAAGAAATCGCTTTCACTTTTGGATGCTTGATAATTGCATCACCAACACGATGACCCAATCCATGTAAAATATTCAATACACCGTCTGGTAATCCTGCTTCTTTCGCTACTTCACCAAGTAAATAAGCGGTATAAGGAGTAATTTCAGAAGGTTTTGCAATGACACAATTTCCAGCAGCTAGTGCAGGCGCTATTTTCCAAGAAAACAAGTACAAAGGCAAGTTCCAAGGAGAGATACAACCTACGATTCCAATTGGTTTACGAAGTGTATAATTCAATCCTAATCCTTCCATATAATGAGACTCGGAAGAAAAATGAGTGATTGCAGTTGCAAAGAAATGAAAATTAGAAACTGCTCTAGGTATATCTACATGTGCAGCAAGGGTAATTGGTTTACCATTGTCTTTAGACTCCGCTTGAACAAACTCATCCATTCTGCGTTCGATACCTTCGGATAATTTTACCAATATTTTACTGCGTTCTTCTACCGACATTTTTGACCAAATAGGAAATGCCTTTTCAGCAGCTTTCACAGCAACAGCTACATCTTGTTCATCTGAATCAGGAATCAATGAGTATACTTTTCCTGTTGCAGGTTCAATATTATCCAAAAACTGGCCACAAGCTGGGTCTTGAAAGCGGCCATCTATAAAGTTCTGTAATTTTATCATCATTTTTTCTATTAATTCACACTTATGCTGTGTGTTAGAATAATTTAATAACCTAATATTTTTAAATAATCATTCGCAGTTTGTTCCTCTGAAAACAACTCTGTGTAGATTTTTCCATTCTCATCGCGACGAATTAATACGTGCTTTGGTTCAGGAATTAAACAGTGTTTCAATCCCCCAAATCCACCTATTGTTTCTTGATATGCTCCTGTATTGAAAAAGCCAATATACAATGGCTTATGTTTGCTGAATTTTGGCAAATAAATAGCATTCGAATGTTGCTCCGAATTATAATAATCATCACTATCACAAGTCAATCCACCTAATAATACGCGCTCGTAATCATCATTCCAACGGTTAATTGGCAACATAATAAAACGTTGGTTAATTGCCCACGTATCAGGAAGATTCGTCATAAAAGAGGAATCTATCATATTCCACTTCTCACGGTCATTTTGCTGTTTTTGATGTAATATATTGAATATCGCACCTCCACTTTCACCAACAGTAAATGAACCAAATTCTGTGAAAATATGTGGTTCAGGTATATCGTTATCAGAGCAAACACGTTTTACCTGTGTTAAAATCTCCTTCACCATATAGGCGTAATCAAAATCAAATTGCAACGATTTTTTAATCGGGAAACCACCACCAATGTTTAACGAATCTAACTCTGGACAAACTTTCTTCAAATCACAGTAAACACGCAATAATTTGGTTAATTCATTCCAATAATATGCAGTATCATTAATCCCTGTATTGATAAAGAAATGTAACATCTTAATCTTAACACGTGGGTTATTCTGAACAATAGATTTGTATAATGGAACAATTTCACGGTAACGAATACCTAAACGAGAGGTATAAAACTCGAATTTTGGTTCTTCCTCAGAAGCGATACGAATACCGATATGAATATCTTTTGTTACATCTTCCGTAGAGTCAATCAAATCTACAACCTCTTGCGTATTATCGACAACTGGAATCACACGTAAATCTGTGTCACGCATAAGAGCTGCGATATTATCAATGTATTTTTTAGGTTTATACCCATTACAAATGATATAACGACCGCTTGTCAACTTTCCATTGTCGTATAAATTTCGTACGATATCGATATCAAAAGCAGACGAAGTTTCAATATGCACATCATTTTGCAATACCTCATCCAATACGAAAGCAAAGTGAGAACTTTTTGTACAATACGAATAATAATAGTTACCTCCATAACCAATGTTATTCATCGCCTCTCTGAACCATCCTTTTGCACGTTGAATATTGAATGAAATCTGCGGTAGGTAATTAAATTTCAAAGGGGTACCATATTGTTCAATCAATCGCATCAAATCGATTCCATGAAAAATTAACCGATCATCCTGCAAGTTAAACTCATCTTGAGGGAAATCAAATGTTTGATCAATTAAATCAATATATTTTGTTCTCATATGCGCATTTATTATATACAAATTTGCCCTAAATAATTGAGTTTAGAAAGCATTGGAATAAAAAATATTCATTCAATACAAAGCTTAATATAGGTAATGATAATTTCAAATCAGTTGTATTTGGTAATTCACTCATAATGAGATTCTTAACTTGAATTCGCAAATGGCTATATATGAGTGATTTACAGAAAATAGAATAAAAAAAGAGTGTGCCAATAATTTAGCACACTCTACCATAAATTCCTTGTTAAATCAATTAATTAACTTGCTCCAAAGCTTGATTAATATCTTGAATTAAATCTTTATAATTTTCTACACCTACTGAAAGACGAATTAATTTTTCGGTAATGTGCATAATGCGTTTATCTTCCATCGGAACATCCGCATGTGTCATTGTTTGAGGATGTTCAGCCAAACTCTCTGTTCCTCCTAAACTAACAGCCAACTTGATTAATTTTAACGAATCCAAAAATTGAAATGCTTCTTTCTCTCCACCAACTATATCAAAAGAAATCATTGCACCATTAGACGTAAATTGTCTCGCTAATAGCTCTTTGTCTTTCTGATTTTCCAAAAATCCTAAATAATACACCTTTTCAACCTTTGGGTGAGCTTGTAAGAAATCGGCTACTTCTTTTGCATTTCGAGCCTGCTCATCCATACGTACTTTCAATGT
>CANGHE010000094.1 GCA_947453545.1 Flavobacteriia bacterium | reverse complement strand
TCCATATTCTTTGGTGAAGATTTACTTTCTTTGGAATTAGTTCCAAGTCCTTTCACCATAGAATCTCCAACACAATTAATAAATGAATTACCCTTACGATTAAACCAATCATTCGCTACAATCTTATGATTCATTGGAGTAGTGCCTGTGTAGATGCTAGCATGACCAGGTCCAGTATACGTTGGGACATAATTATAATGAGTATTCCTACAATTTACCCCTTGAGACATTAACTTATTAAATCCACCGGAAGAAAACTTAGACTGAAAACGATACAAATAATCATAACACATTTGGTCAATTACTATACCAACAACCAACTTGGGGGATTTACTTTGTTGAGAAAAAGAAATACTCGTTAATACGATTAAAAATAAAAAAGAGAAATAACGCATAAATTAGGTGATTTTCTAGGTAAATGAATACTCAAAAGTAAAACTTTTTTATGCGAAGAGTGTGTATAGATTTTTAAATTATCTTTATTAAATCTATATTTGCGGTTTTTAGTTTAAATTTACTCCTAAAAGGTTTAATTGATGAAAATAACAAAAATCGTACCAAAGATTTCGTTTTTAATCTTCGTATTCGTATGTTCCACTTTCTCTTTTGCACAAACTACCCAGTTAATCAAAGGTGAAATTATCGATCAAAAGACAAAACGTAGTGTAGAAGAACTTGCATTAAAACTACAGAATGTCAAAACTAAAAAGAGTTATCTTACTGAAACAGATGAAGATGGTTTCTTTAATTACAAAAACATACCTTTTGGTACTTACAACTTAATTGCAGTAGACAAAGACTATGAAAACAAGGTTTTAAACTCTTTTACTTTAAAAGAAGAACACGCAAATAATTATACGTTTAGCACACCTTTTACCATACCTCTTAAAGTTACATGGATGTTCAATTGGGGTGATGCATTTGGTAAAGAACATTATTGGTCACACTTAGTTGCTAAAATCATCTTAGTTATTTACGGAATCTGCTTAGTTCTTATATTTTTCTATAGTGTTTTACAACTTTCTTTATCTGTAGCATACGCAAAAACAAGAAAGAAAAGAGCAGAGGAAAAAACACCAAATATGGATTTAGCTAACGCTCCTAAAGTAACCATTCAACTTCCAATGTTTAATGAACTTTATGTAGCTGAACGTATTATTGAAACTACAGCGGAATTTGAATACCCTAGAGATAAGTTTGAAATCCAAGTGTTGGATGATTCAACTGACGAAACAGTAGATGTAATTGCCAAAAAAGTAGCAGAAGTAGCTGCAAGAGGAATCAACATCAAACACATACATCGTGTAGACAGAACTGGTTATAAAGCAGGAGCATTAGACGCTGCAATGGATCGTGTAGAAGGAGAATTCATAGCTATTTTCGATTCTGATTTCGTTCCTGATAAACAATTCTTATTAAAAACTATTCCTTTTTTCCAAGATTCTAATGTAGGTGTGGTACAAACTCGTTGGGGCCACTTGAATAAAGACTACTCTATCCTAACAGAACTACAGGCTTTTGGTCTTAACGGACACTTTGCTATAGAGCAAGGTGGAAGAAATAGTTCTGGTCACTACATCAACTTCAATGGTACTGCAGGTATTTGGAGAAAAACTTGTATTGAAGACGCTGGAGGTTGGGAACATGATACATTGACAGAAGATTTAGATTTAAGTTATAGAGCACAAATCAAAGGTTGGAGATTTAAATATTTGGAAAATGTAATCTCCCCTGCAGAATTACCGATTACTATGTCTGCACTTAAAAACCAACAGCATCGTTGGATGAAAGGTGGTGCAGAATGTTTCATTAAAATGTGGAAACGCATTATAGGTGCTAAAAACGTCAAATTTGGAGATAAAATCCATGCTCTTTCGCATTTATTTAACTCTTCTGTGTTTTTATTTATCTTGACGCTTTCCTTATTAAGTGTTCCTGTTCTTCACATCAAGGATAGTTTCTCAGATTTAAATGAGTATATCAAATTTGGCTCTGTATTCATTATTAGTACTGTATTCCTTATGTACTATTATTGGTTGTCGTATAGAGATAAAACTGAAAATAAAATCACCTCATTCTTCCGTTTTTTCGGACGCTTTGTACAATTCTTAGTAGTATCTATGGGTCTATCTCTAAGTAATACCGTTGCGGTAATAGAAGGATACCTAGGAATCAAAAGTTCTTTTGTTCGTACACCTAAATTTAATGTTGCTGCGAAAGGTGAGTTTAAAGGAAATAAATACGATAAAAAAAGTATTTCACTTTTAACAATCGCTGAAGGATTACTTATGGTATTATTCGGTTTTACGGCAATCAATAGAGCACTATATCAAGATTTAGGTATGGTACCTTTCCACCTTATGCTTGCAATTGGTTACGGTCTTGTATTCTTCTATACTTTAGGTGAATTGAGAGGACAGAAAAAATAAAAGAAACTATAAAACTATAAAAAGGGTTAAATATTTCATATTTAACCCTTTTTATTATTAATAAAATACTTTTAATCATATCATATTCTATCAGAACGATATAGAGAATACAACACTCCTAAAGTCAATGATAATAATATTACAACCAATGAAATTACGATGGATATATCAATCCAAGTATGTAAAATCATTTTGACTCCCACAAAAAGCAAAATAACAATTAAAGAATACTTCACATATTGAAATTTATCCATCATGCTTGACAAGAAAAAATATAAATTTCGTAATCCTAAAATTGCAAAGATGTTAGAAGTAAAGACAATAAATGGATCTTTAGTTACAGAAAAAATTGCTGGAATTGAATCTACAGCAAATAATACATCTGTAAATTCAACCACAATTAAAGTTGCAAATAAACCTGTCGCAATCTTCATTCCATCCCTTTTTATAAAATATTTACCATTCTGGATTTCCCAATCAATTGGGTAAATTTTAGATAATAAACGCACACCTATACTTTGTTGAAAATCTTCATCACCTTCTTCCTCTTTAAACATTTTATATGCTGAATAAATTAATATACCACCAAAAATATACATCGACCACTCAAAACGATCTACGAATTCAGTACCCAACAAAATCATAGATAATCTAAAAAACACTGCACCAAGAATCCCCCAAAATAATACCTTATGTTGAAATTTTTGTTCAATTTTAAAAAAAGAAAAAATCATAGCAATCACGAAGATATTATCCATACTTAAGGATTCCTCTATAATATAACCCGTATAATATTCTAACATCGCTTGTTTTCCTGAAATTCCAGTGGTATTCAATTCAAATGCATTGACATCATAGAGGTAAAAAATAACGCCTCCAAAGATCAGAGCTAAACAAACCCAAACAGCAGTCCATGCTAAAGATTCTTTCATTTCAACTTTTTTATCAGCCTTATGAAAAACACCTAAATCAAGTGCTAACAAACCAAAAACGATTAACAAAAACAATATCCAAACCATAGTTTAATTTTTAAGCAAATATAAGACTTTCAATTTGATTGAAATAAGTTCTTGACGGAAGCATCAAAACCCTTTTTTCGTATTTTTATAGCATGGATTTTCAATTAGTTTCTGATTTTCGCCCAACAGGAGATCAACCTACAGCTATCAAACAATTAGTAGATGGAATAGACAATCAACTTCCATACCAAACATTGTTAGGAGTAACTGGAAGTGGTAAAACTTTTACCATTGCCAATGTGATTAAAGAAATAAATAAACCGACACTTATTCTATCCCACAACAAGACACTTGCCGCACAACTTTACGGGGAATTTAAACAGTTCTTCCCAAACAATGCTGTAGAATATTTCGTTTCGTATTATGATTACTATCAACCG
This sequence comes from Flavobacteriia bacterium, assembly GCA_947453545.1. GTDB lineage: Bacteria > Bacteroidota > Bacteroidia > Flavobacteriales_D > Crocinitomicaceae > CANHVK01. Next base: position 6,019 of record CANGHE010000094.1, on the reverse strand, counting down.
GAAGCTTATCTACCCGTTACAGACACCTACATTGAAAAAGATTTAGCAATTAATGACGAACTTGAAAAACTAAGATTATCTGCAACTTCCGCCTTACTATCGGGAAGAAAAGATGTGATAGTAGTGTCATCGGTATCTTGTCTTTATGGAATTGGAAACCCAAATGAATTTGAGAAAAGTATATTGCATTTAGAAAGAGGCAAAATCTATTCTCGAAATAAATTTTTACTGCGCCTGGTAGAGAACTTATATTCTCGTTCAGTAGATGAGTTCAAACGTGGCACTTTTCGCGTTAAAGGAGATACAATTGATGTATACTTAGCTTATGCTGATTATGCAATCCGTTTTGATTTTTGGGGAGATGAAATTGAAAATATCTACTCAATAGACCCTGTATCTACTAGTAAAATTGAAACTTTCGAAGAAATAAATCTTTATCCCGCAAACATTTTTGTTTCAAGTCCATCAACGATACACCGTGCTTTAGATCAAATAGGAGAAGATATGGTTACACAAGTTGAAGCTTTTAAAAGAGAAGGAAAAATATTTGAGGCAAAACGATTAGAAGAACGTGTCTCCTATGACTTAGAGATGATACGAGAATTAGGTTATTGCTCAGGAATTGAAAACTATTCAAGATACTTTGACCAAAGAGATCCAGGCACAAGACCTTTCTGCTTACTAGATTACTTTCCAAAAGATTACTTGATGGTGATTGACGAGAGTCATGTTACGATACCTCAAATCAAAGCGATGTATGGTGGTGACCGAGCACGTAAAATAAACCTTGTTGATTACGGTTTTCGTTTACAAGCAGCAATGGACAACAGACCTTTGAAATTTGAAGAATTCGATGCCATTGTTAATCAAATCATCTATGTATCTGCAACACCAGCAGATTATGAATTGCAAAAATCAGAAGGAATTGTAGTTGAACAACTTATCCGACCTACAGGATTATTAGACCCTATCATCGAGGTACGCCCCTCATTGAATCAAATAGACAACCTCATTGAAGAAATTCAAAAAAGAATCGTTTTAGAAGAAAGAACGTTAGTTACTACACTTACCAAACGTATGGCGGAGGAACTTCAAAAATACTTAGATAAAATCGGTATTGCATGTAGATACATTCACAGTGATATAGATACAATTGAGCGTGTAGAAATATTAAGACAATTGCGACTTGGCATTTTCGATGTACTTATTGGAGTTAACTTATTGCGAGAAGGCCTGGATTTACCTGAAGTATCTTTAGTTGCAATCATTGATGCGGACAAAGAAGGTTTTCTTAGAGATCAGCGTTCCTTAGTACAAACAGTGGGACGAGCAGCACGAAATGTCAATGGTTTGGTAATTATGTATGCTGATAAGATCACCCAATCCATGGAAAAAACGATTGATGAAACCTCTAGGAGAAGAAGTATGCAAATACAATATAATGAGGAAAACGGTCTTGTTCCTACTGCATTGAATAAATCAAAAGGCCAAATTATGGAATCTACAGCTGTTGCAACCACAGATGCGAATACACGACAAATTGAACGTGAAGAAAAACACAATCAATTGATGGCAGCTGAAGCTCAATTCGAATATCAATCTGAAGCGCAATTGAATGAAAAAATCAAACAACTCAGAAAGCAAATGGAAAAAGCGGCAAAAGAACTCGATTTCATGGAAGCAGCTCGCTTAAGAGATGAATTAATAAAACTCGAACAGAAATCGAAGTAAGCATAACATTATATAATTGGTTCTTATTATTTTTACAACTTATACATTTTGAAAATGAAGCATTATCTCTTAGTACTATACATATTTCTTCTTGGAATTTCTTTCGCTCAAACACCAAGTTTAAAGGCATATAGTGACTACAAAATTTATTATTCCCCTCAAGATGGTAATTACATCGAAATTCAATTACAAATATTAGGGAATTCAATCACACATAAACAACAAGATCAGGGAATTCAAGGTGAAATAGGAATCGAGTATATTATTAAACAAAATGACAAAATAATACTTTCTGACGCTTACCGATTACTTAGCCCCTTAATTAAAGACAGTACTATTGAAGATTTTTATGAAATAAAACGTTTTGCGCTTAAAGAAGGTGAGTATGATTTACAGATTAAACTTTGGGATTTGAATACACAAACATCTGAAGTTACAACAACAAAAAAAATTAAAATAAACTCTCATAATCAAATTTGTTTCATATCAGATATTCAAGTTTGTGAATCTATCAAAAAAAATCAAACTGAATCGATTTTTACAAAATCAGGTTATGATGTTATACCACACATCGGTAATTACTTCCCATCAGAGTGTAATTACTTACCTATTTATTTTGAAATATATAATGCAATTAATGACACAACTTCTCAATTAGAATTAATACAGCAATTGTATTCTATAGACACAAAAGAACAAATGAATGAATTTAATAAAAAAACAGTCATCGACAATAAATCAGTAATACCCATAATAAACAATATTGATTTAAGAAGTTTAACTACTGGGAAATACAGCTTAAGATACATAATATTAAAAAATGGAGTAGAACAATATCGCACAAACTATATATTTGACAGAACCAATGAAACACTAAATATTATCAACATAAATAATATTATCATTGATCCTGCATTTCAAGCTAGTGTTTCTGAAGATAGCTTAAGTTTTTTTATTGGAAGCCTATTACCGATAACAAAATCAGGTGAACAAGCTAATATATTATCACTTATTAAAGAGAATAATAATTACAAGCTTAGAAAATATCTTCAGTCTTATTGGATAGTTTCTTCAGGAAAAATTAATGCCTATGATTCTTGGATTAACTACAAAAAACAAGTTTTATTAGTACAAAAACTATACAAAACTAATTTCATGAAAGGATATGAAACTGATAGAGGAAGAGTTTATTTACAATATGGACCACCAAGTGCTATTGCTATTAGAGAAACATCTCCCTCAGAATACCCTTACGAAGTTTGGCAATACGACAAAATTAAAACATTTTCTAATAAAAGATTTATATTCTACAATCCTGATTTAGTTAATAATAATTATAGACTACTTCATAGTGATATGATTGGTGAATTAAAAAATTTCCGTTGGCAAAGTGTACTAACAAAAAGAAATTCTCCTAATCGAGATATTGATGACCCAAATGATGGTAATATAGATCACTATGGAGGAGAAAGTCAAGATGTATTTAAACAATTCTAACTGAAATATGTATAGTGATATAGCTATTGTAATACTCAATTGGAATGGTAAAAAATACCTAGAACAATTTTTACCTTCTGTGATCCAATACAGCAAAAATGCGCGTATCATTATTGCTGATAACTGTTCAACAGATGATTCAATTGCTTTTATACAAATTAATTACCCTACTATTGAGATTGTAAGCAACAAATCCAATGGTGGCTTTGCGAAAGGATACAATGATGCTTTAAAACATATAGAAAGTAAATACTACTTGTTACTCAATAGTGATATTGAAGTTACAGAAGATTGGCTACCCCCTTTATACGAAGTTATTAAACAAGAAAATGTAGCTGCTTGTCAACCAAAAATATTAGCATATAACGAAAAAAATAAATTTGAACATGCTGGAGCAGCTGGAGGCTATTTAGACAGAAATTATTTCCCCTTTTGCAGAGGACGTATATTTGAACTAACCGAATCTGATGATAAACAATACGATAACATTCAAGAAATCTTTTGGGCCTCGGGAGCTTGTATCCTTATAAAAGCAGATATCTTCCACAAACACAATGGATTTGATGAAGATTTTTTTGCGCATATGGAGGAAATTGATTTATGTTGGAGAATAAAACGCACTGGTTTAAGTTTATACGTTGTTCCTACTTCAAAAGTTTATCATGTAGGAGGTGGAACTTTAGCATATCTATCCCCAAAAAAAACATACCTTAATTTTCGTAATAGTCTATTCATGATTGTTAAAAATCATCCGAATAATTTATTAACTAAAGTATTTTACAGATTATGTTTAGATGGAATTGCGGGAGTTTTATTCACATTAAAGGGAACACCCAAACACACAATCGCTGTATTAAAAGCTCATAAAGATTTTTATACCTTACTTCCGAAAATGTTAATGAAAAGGAAACAACTAAAATTACAGGATGGTACCTTCAACAAAGTAGGATTGTATAAAGGAAGTATACTATGGGCAAGATATATTAAAGGAATTACAAAATATAAAGATTTAAATCACAGGTTATTCTCTGACTATTAGATCAGACTACTTTACTCCATCGTACATTTTAACAGACTTCCAATCATCCATTTTTACTCCTTTTCTAAAATTCCCACGAGATTCAATAATCTCATTTTCAACATAGAAATAATATACCCACTCACCCTCTTTTTGATTATTATAATAAGTACCCTTCTCTTCCACTCTACCGTCAGAATAGTAGTCAACAGCATCTCCATGCATACGATCATCAACAAAAGTAAGTTGATGTGTAAGAACGCCAGTTTCAGAGAAGAACTTCCAAATTTTGGATTTATGATTACGTTCATACATTCCTTTTTCTTTCATAGCAGCGTTAGCATAATAGTAAATCCATTCACCCTGCTTCAAATTACGTAAATATTCTCCTTGTTCTTGAACAGTACTAATGGACAAATCATAGAAATAGACTGCTTTTCCTTGTAAATACCCATTATCATAATTCACAATAGACTTCAATACACCAGAAGCATAATATTCTTTTTCTTCGCTTTGTTTAAACCCTTTAACATAATAGGAAATACGTTCATTAAGTTCATTCGGAAAATAAGTTATAAGCAATCCGTCCAAGACACCATAACGATATGATCCTTTTTCACGTAATATACCAGTTTCATAATAACAACTATACTGACCATCTTTCATATCAAATTTGTAATTGAATACGTTTTCTACTTGTCCATTCACAAACCACTGGGTCCATACTCCAACCTTCTTGTCTGAATCATAATTCCCCTTAACTTGAATCTTACCATTATTATAATATGACAAATATTCATCATTCAATAAGCCACTAACATAAGTTTTCTTTTCAGCAACTGTACCATCCTCATAGAACTTAATTTCATCACCAACTTTAACACCAATGGAGTATGTATTTTTCATTTGCAACACTCCATTACCAAAATAATAATTCCATTCACCATCTTGTTTACCTGATATATAACTTCCTCTCTCAGAAATTTGTGAGTTGGAATAATAACGTGTCCATTCACCTACTTTCATTCCATTTTGATAGCGACCTTTGTCCCGAATATTTCCATTCTCATGATACGTAATATAATCCCCATCTATAGGAATATTTAAATTATTTTGACCAACAAGTATTGAATAAGTCAACAAGAAAAATATAAAAGGAAGTAATCTCATATACAAGGTATTACAATTGAAATTTAAATCAACCAAGACAGAATAGTAAAATATAATTCAGATACTACTCCACAAACGATATTTAAAGATAAAACAATTAATTAATAATATTACATACAGATCAAAATCAAACGTTAAATAAAAATTACGATCACATTAATTACATCATATTAAAATAACTCATTATTAAGTAGTTATAAATAAAAGGTAAAAATAATTACATTTTTACGTGCAAAAAACTTGTCAATTCAAATAGAATAGCTAATTTTGGCTCGGAGAGTTGGCAGAGTGGTCGATTGCGGTAGTCTTGAAAACTATTGAACTGCGAGGTTCCGGGGGTTCGAATCCCTCACTCTCCGCTTAAAATGAACAAAAAATTAAACCCATTAAATCTTAGATTTATTGGGTTTTTTGCTTTTGTAAGATTTATGGTACAAGTAAAGGAGCATAATTACGATCAATACCAAAAGTTGGGGACTATGCATAAATTTGGCATAATCTGAAAAGAAAAAATTCGACATTTCTTACTCCTCTAAATTGTGCTCTAAACGCTTTGATTTTTGCATTGAAAGATTCTGCTGATGCATTCGTACTTCTATTGTC
>CANGHE010000093.1 GCA_947453545.1 Flavobacteriia bacterium | reverse complement strand
TAACTAAATCGATATTTTGATCACATACACGCAATTGCCAATTATTCTCTTCTGCATGTTTCAAAAAATAACGTATTAAAGATGAGCTTGATAATCCTGCACCTAATAATAATATTGTTTTCATTTCAACTAATTTTATATCAAATGGAATCTATTAAAATTTCCCCAATTATTCTTGCACGAATATAGAAATTACACTAACAACGAAGTTAGAAAAATCAAATTATTATTGAAGAAAACTCAAATTAACAAAGCTATTTGTCTTTTCCTTCCAATGCTTCCATAGCAATACGTAAACGTTCTTCTTGCTCTTTCATTTCCGTAATTAGGTAACGTACAGCCATATATTCTCTAGGCTTACCATTTTCACCTAAAATCGGAGAAATTGTTGCTTGAACCCAATAATAACTGCCATCCTTACATTTATTTTTTACCTGACCTTTCCAAATTTTTCCAGCTGAAATTGTTCGCCATAAATCTTCAAAAGCCCAAGCAGGCATATCTTCGTGACGAACAATATTATGCGGTTTACCCATTAATTCTTCCCGTGAATATTTTGCTACTTGACAAAACATATCGTTTACATATGTAATATTTCCCAATAAATCCGTTTTTGAAACTATGGCTGTTTCATTAATAATAGCGAGTTGTGTTTCAAACTCAGCTTTGATATCATTTTTTTCCTGCTCAAACTCTTCTTGTAAAGCAAGTGCCTCCTGTTCTTTTTTACGTGCTGTTTCTAATGCATCTCTCATTGCTCGCTGAGCGCGCTCCATCTCTTCTTGTGTAGCCTGCATTTCCTCCATATTCTGACGAATTTCTTCCTCTTGTGCAAGCAATGCTTCACTGTGATGCTGTGACTCAGTCAATAATTTTTTTGTACGTTCGTTAACTTTGACGTTTTGCACGGCCCCAGCGATAGTCTCTCCTAATTTAAAAACAAAATCTCTTTCAAATTCTTCAATTTCTTTAAACGATGCTAACTCAATTGCTCCAACAACTTCTTCATTTATTAATAATGGTACAATCAAAATACAAGTTGGCAATGCCTCTCCCATACCTGAAGTAATCTTGACATAACTTTGAGGAATTTCAGTAAAATACAATGGTCCTTTATCAAACCAAGCTTGTCCAATCAACCCTTCTTTATAATGAATACTTGAAGCTTCTTCTAAATATCTTTTTTTACCATATGCATACACCGCCTTTATTTCCATAAAAACGTTGTCCTTATTATCATCATTTACAATATATAAATACCCCTGATTTACATTTAAATAACGTATTAAATTACCAAGGATGTTATTATAAAAAGCATCAATATCATCCGTAGATCGAATAATATCGACAAATTTTGCAAAACCTTCGGTAGCCCAATTTCTTTTAGATTCTTCGTCTGCTACACGAGCTAAACTATCACGCATTGATAATAGTGATTCTGAAAGTTTTCCTTTATTATTAAAAACTTCTATATCGGTATCTAACTTTCCACCACCAATACTTTCTGCAAATAAACTAGCAGCCTGAATATTGTCTCCCAATGTATTCACCGCAGATGCAATCTCTCCAATTTCATCTTGCGAGCTGGATTTTATCGCTATCGGCAATTCACCTCTTGATAATTTTTTAACATAGGCAGTTATTGGCTCAATAGGTTTTAGTGTCTTTCTCAAATAGAAATAAGTAGAAATTAACAACGTAAGATTTAAAACCAATAAAAAGATCAACAATTTAAGGAAAAAAGCCTTTTTATAATCACCTTTTATGGTAAGTAATTTAACTAGGTTTTCATTCTCTTTCAATATAGACACCTGATTATTTAATAAAATATAATCTTCAAATGCATTAATAAAACGAGGATTAACCTCCCTTAAAGCTCGATTAGTATTGCTTAATCTATTCCCTTGAAATTTAGGTATATCCAACATTAAATCCATCTTAACAAACAACTGCTTTTCAATCGATTTCAATTGTTCTATTTTCAAACGAATAGCAGGATCTTTTTCAACTAATAATTCATACCCATTCGTATAAATCTCATTAACTCCTCCCTCTTTTAATAAATCAAGTGCTTGTAAATATTTTTCATTTAATACATGAATTTCTTGTTTTAATTGAACATTTTCTGTCTCATTAAAACGATATTCATGTATTTTATATGCTAACTGCTGTGTTAATACACGATTTGAATTAGCAATTTCAATTCCTATAGAATCCCTTTTTAAGTCTTTATTAAACCAAAAACTCAATAAATAAGAGGTTGAAACTGTAATCGTAATTACTCCAAAAACAACAGAAAACTTCTTGCTTAACTTTTTATTCAATTTCTCTAACATCGTACATTCAAGTATATATCTTATGCAAAATTACTTAGCAATGATATTCAATGTAAGAAAGTTAAAAAATGATATTGGTCATAAAAAAAGAGCCCCGTAAAGAGCTCTTTCAAAATGAAGACATTAAAATGAAATTATTTTTTCTTGTAAATATTTTCTTCTTGGGAAACAACTACAAATTCATTTCCTTTTCTTGAATTTGAAATTGATTCTTTAACTCCAATCGCTAAATATCCACTTGGAAAAAGTGAATTTGAGAAATTTCCAATTACTCTATCTTGTAAAGCAGGATTAAAATAAATCAACACATTTCTACAAAGAATTAAATCGTATTTTCCTGGAATATTAGAATCATCTAAATGTTTTGCTTGAAAATTAACATTGGTCAACAAGTCCAACTTCATAGTTATTTCGCCATTTATTTCAGTGTAATAATCTGAAAACTTGTGCTTCCCCTCATAACGTTCATAATTACTCTCAGCAGTTTCTAAACTCTTGGCGTCATATACTGCTGATTTAATTTTCATGAGTGCAAACTCATTTATTTCAGTCGCTAATATTTTAGATTTGTCGTATAAACCTTCTTCTTTCAATAAAATTGCTAACGATAATAACTCTTCACCAGAAGAACATCCAGCTACCCAAATTCTAATTGTGTTATTTGCTCTAAACTTAACTATTACTTCTTCACGAAGTTTTCGCCAAAATGAAGGGTCACGAAAAAATTCTGTTGTATCTACAACCAAATTACTTACAAATCTTTCATAAAAATTAGTATCCGTTTTAATCTTTTCTAACAACACTTCAAAGGTTGGTATGTGTAAACTATTACCCGCTTTTTCAACTCTTCTTTTAAAAGAAGTTGTCGCATAATCTGAAAAATCTACAGAATATGTTTCGTTAATTACCTTGTTTAAGCTTTTTACATCAATTAAATCAATATCCGAAATCATTTGTTATTTGCTTTGTTCACAGGCGAATTTAAGCAAATATATTTATATCATACATTTGAACTTTAATATAATTTTCTTAAGAATCACTATTTAGAATTCTTCTTAAAAATAGTCAGCACTACGTTACCATTACATTCTTAAATAATTTAATGTATTTTTGTAGAACTAAATCAATTATTTTGAATTAAGTAATTAAAAATCAAGCTTTAAAGATGAAAAAAAAACATATCATATTTTATTTTTGTTCCTTATCTCTATTGTTTGGACTTACAATAACTTCTTGTAACCCATCTGAACGTACTAACACACCTGAAAAACGTCGTAAATCACTTATAGTTCATCACTTAAAAGATGAAGCATCCTTTGATAAACAGGTACAAGAAATTGATTCATTCGTTTTAGCATATGGTAAAGCTGCAAGTTCACTAGATTATTCAAAAAATGATGGAACGTCTATACATGTTGATGCACATATGGATGAGGATAATCACTTTGTATTGATACAAGAATTTTTTCAAGAAGCGAATGAAGGAGAAAATGGCACAAAGTCCTATTACTTTCAAAAAAATAAAGTTTTCGTAACCAAAGAAATTTTCCAAAATGCGGCAGAGATTGCTAACCCTACTTTCACTGAACGAATCTCATACTATGCTCCAAATGGAATATGTGTTAAAACTAAAGAAAGAAAAGGAAGTTCGATTGCAATTTTAGATAAAATTCCATTTAATGCTGTTCCTAAATATGTATGTAATATTGATCGTGCAATGAGAGCACTAAATCACGAAGATGAATTTAGACTTACATTCCAAGGTATTATTAATTCTCAACAAGGAAAATATATGGTAGTAGGGGAACCTGGGGAAAATGGATATACATCAGCACTTAAAATTGATCGTGAAGATGACTTCATCAAACCAATATTAAAAGATGAATTGAGGTTCATTAACGGAACTATATACGTACAATTTGATCGAATTAGAGAAACAAATGGTTTTACGTACCAACGACTATTGAAGGGGTCATGGACTGAAGAAGGGTTAAAATAAAAAAGCGCTGTATCAATAAATACAGCGCTCAACATAAATAAGAAATTACTTAACACTTACTGCATTCAATAACGCTTCTACTAAATTTTCATTTACATTACCATATTTAGCATCGTAATCTTCTGTCGCTAATTTGACTACTTCATACGCTTCTTCACGACCGTAAACATGCGTAATTTCTACATTCTTTGCTCCACCATCTAAATCTTTGTAAGTCAAGAAGAAATGACGTACTCGATCGATTACCATTTTTGGCATTTCAGAAATATCATTGATATCACCATATGCTTGATCTCCTTTTAAAACTGCAATGATTTTATCATCAGCTTCACCTCCATCTAACATACGTAAACCACCAATCACTTTCGCTTCACACAAAATATTTGCATGATTAAAGCCTCTCTCGCTTAATACACAAATATCTAATGGATCCTGATCCCCTTCAATATTCGTTCTTCCTGTTTTCTCATTAGCAAAAGCAGCAACACGTGTATCACAAAAAGTTTTAGGAACAAATCCATACAAACAAGGCATGTGATTTGATAATTTTTGTGGTCTATCAACCATAATATGACCTGATGGTTTATCAATTTCATATTTGATAGCATCAGCAGGAGTGATTTCAATATAAGCATTTACGATAGCTGGTGCTTTTTCACCAACTTCAATACCATGCCAAGGATGAGCAACAAAACGTTGGCTCATTGCGTCCACTATTTTTTTGATTTCTTCTTTCATGTAATGTAGTACAAATTATTTAGTAGCAAAAGTAACTATTTCGTTTCAAAAACACTTATCTGTTTACATAAGTTTCCATTAACAGTTGTACTAAAATCTTGGTTTATTTTTTATAAAATTTACAAAAAGGTATTGATTCTTAAAAAGCAACAAATAAATTTTCAAATTACACAATGCTTATTGAATTCAATATAATAGTAATAATCACTTTTCAACCCATCACATTTTTAATAATTATATTGAAAAAATATCAAACTCTAACTATCTACTTTTTTCAATAAAATCTCTTGCTGGTACGCCAAAATTATCATTTGTCCAAAATGCCATCTTATCATCACGAACTCTAATAAAAGAGGGGAAATTAAAAGCTACATATTTGGCAAGTAAATCTTTATTATTTGCCAATTCAACTTCAAAATTATCATCTATCATTTTTTTGAATCTAACTAACGAAGCTGCTTTTGATGAGCAAACGAGATATTTTATTTTTAGATTAGGAACTCTTTTTTTCATTTTTTTTACTACTCCTATAGACTCTTCACAATAAGGACAATTTGGTATTGTAACAACGACTAAATCGTATTGGTCAATATCCTCATGTGTTAATAAATCTTTTTTTAACTGATATGAATTAGAAAAATCACCTTGATAAATTGGAAATAATGCAAAATATATAATAAATGGAACAAATGTAATTAGCCAAACAAATAGCAGACGATTAATTGATCTTCTTTTAATTACACGTCTCATCAAAAGCTGAATACTTACGCCGATTATTAACATGAAAACATAAGGTAAAACTTTAGAAATTACCCAAGATAAACCAAAATCAATAAAAAAACTTTCCATAAAATATCATATAAAGACATAAATAATCAATTCCTAAAAAATACAAAAAGGCTGACCTATTTGGACAGCCTCAACCTTGAAATAGCATAACTCTTATTTCAATTTACAAGTACCTCCTTCTAAGGTAACCAATACATTTAAAGCATCACATTTAGTTTGTGCTTCTGATTTCGTAGTATTTGTTAAAACTGTATCCAAAGTTTCACCATCAGCTGTACAAGAACATGTACGATTCTTCTTACAAGAAACTAAAGCTGCAGATACTATTACTGCTACCAATAAAAATTTTTTCATTATTACTATTTTTTAATTTTCTGCAAATATAATTGAATGGTAAGTTCTTAGTAAATACCTTACAGGTGGGTGGTTTTTAATTTCAAACACAATAAATATCGATTTAATAGAATATTATTCTTTATGAAATAAGTTTTTTATAAAAAACAAATAGAATATATCATACTAAATTAGTATAACAAAAGTAACATTAAAAACAGGTATTTATACGGGGGTGAAAAATCTAAAATGTCACTTTTCTACTATTTATTGTCTCAATAAAAATGTGCAAAATTGCCTTTTCAGAAACAAATCAATGCTTACATTTGTAATACAAATAGAATAATCATTTAAATAAAAATAACATGAGTGTATTAGTAGGTAAAAAAGCACCACATTTCTCTGCTGGAGCAGTTATCAATGGTGGAGAAATCGTTTCTAACTTTTCATTAGATCAATTCGTAGGAAAAAACCCGGTTGTTCTTTTCTTCTATCCAAAAGATTTTACTTTTGTTTGTCCATCTGAATTACATGCTTTTCAAGCAAAATTAGCTGAATTCGAAGCGAGTGGAGCTAAAGTTGTAGCATGTTCTACAGATACAGAAGAGTCTCACTGGGGATGGTTACAAGTGCCTAAAAACAAAGGAGGTATCGAAGGTATCACTTACCCAATTATAGCAGATACTTCAAAAACAATTTCTGAGGCATATGGTGTATTAGCTGGTGAATATGATTACGATGTTGACGGTAACTTAATCGCTACTGGTCCAATGATTGCTTACAGAGGATTGTTCTTGATTGACAAAAACGGAGTAGTTATGCACCAATTGGTAAACAATTTCCCATTAGGAAGAAACGTTGATGAAGCGTTACGTATGGTTGATGCTTTACAATTCTTCGAAGAAAATGGTGAAGTTTGTCCTGCTAACTGGACAAAAGGTGATGAAGGTATGAAAGCTTCTTTTGATGGTGTTGCTGAATATTTAACAAACCACTAAAAAAAATTAATACTATTTCTAGAAAGCCAGCTCTTTTGAGTTGGCTTTTTTATTGTTAAAATTTAACAATCTAACGTGTAGAAGTTTTTAAATTCATTTTGCGAAACCTTCTTTGAATAAGTACTTTTAGAAAAGCAATTAAAAGCAAATGAATTACATCGATATTTTACTTCTTATTCCAATTATTTACGCTGCATGGAAAGGGTTTAAACACGGGTTGATAATCGAAATATTTACTCTATTAGCCTTATTCGTAGGTATCTATGTTGGAATTCACTTCTCAGATTTTACAGCTAAATATTTACGAGAATCTTTAGGATTTGAATCTAAATATTTGCCTATTATTGCTTTTACACTTACTTTTTTAGGTGTCGGAGCGATGGTTTACTTTTTAGGAAAAACGATAGAGAAAATAATAAAAATAACACAATTAACACCATTGAATAAATTTGCTGGCGTTTTCTTTTCAGTAGTAAAATATGTGTACTTATTAAGTACGATTTTGGTTATACTTGAATCTTACGACCAACGGATCGGTTTTTTTCCTGTAAAAACGAAAAACGAATCACTATTGTATAAACCTGTTCTACAAGTATCAAAAGTGACCATTCCAGGTATGCAAGAAAGCAGTATATTCTTGCACAATCTTCTTGATTCCGATACATCAACTTATACATTAAAAGAAGTGAGACGAGCAAAATTTTTAGCAGATAGCTTAGAAATAGATACGGAAGATTCCTTACGATTACGTGAAATATACTTTACTTATGAAAAATAATTACATCACATCTATAATATTTTTATTTCTCATAAGTCCCATTTTTTATCTTGGTTTAAGTGCACAGTCTAGGTTTAAAATTCCATCATACGATATTGATATTCATAAATTTGGTCCCTATATCGGAATTCAACGTGGTAGATATTCAAGTATTGAATTCGGCGCAGAATATCAATTCAAAGAATTTAAATTAATTAAACCTATTACCCAAGCAGCACACTTTGGATTTAATTATAACCTTTACAAAAATGTACTTGGATACGATTTGGGATATTGGATTAAACAAGGGAGACTCAATCTAAGTTATGGTGCTAATATCATTTATAGAACTGATTACAATAAGGGATACATCGGTTTAGCGCCAGTATTAGGTTACAAACTTTCTCAGTTTCATTTACAAACTGGTATTAATCTTCTACCACTTCAAGCTTATGATCTTGCAATCAATAAATTTTTTGTCTCCTTACGTTTTGTATTAATACAACATCGTAACATGACATTCGAAAAAGAATAAAAACACAGTTATGCTAATATTCAAATTTGGTGGCGCCTCCGTTAAAGACGCATCGGCAGTAAAAAACGTAGCTCAGATTATTTCTATGTTCCCTAACAAAAAGAAACTAATTGTAGTTTCAGCAATGGGTAAAACAACAAATTTACTTGAAGAAGTTGTTGATGCACTATGGACAAATAATTATGAGTCTTTTCGTTATTTAGTAGATCAAGTATACAAAACACATTTAAAAATTGTTGATGATTTATTCATTGAAAAGCATGAAGGATTAGTAAATTTTTTAGAGGATGTTCGGGATAATTTATTGGAAAGAATTAATAAACCAATTTCTGAAAATTATGATTTTGAATATGATCAAATGGTTTCAATTGGTGAACATATTAGTACAAAAATAGTTGAAGAGTACTTGCTTGACCAAACAAACTTAGCGCTTTGGATAGATACAAAGCAATTTATTAGAACTGACAATACCTATCGCAATGGAAATGTAGATTGGAATAAAACACAAGAATTAATCACCAATAATTTAGTTCCACTCTTTAAAAACTCAGATACTATAATTACTCAAGGATTCATAGGAAGTACCTCAGAAGGATTTGCCACCACGTTAGGAAGAGAAGGTTCAGATTATACAGCCGGAATCTATGCTTATTGCTTGAATGCTGAAAGTGTAACTATTTGGAAAGATGTTCCAGGAATGTTAAATGCCGATCCAAAATGGTTCGATGATACTGTTAAACTGAATCAAATTTCATTTCAAGAGGCAATAGAACTTGCGTATTATGGTGCAACAGTAATCCACCCTAAAACTATAAAGCCTCTTCAAAACAAAAACATTCCTTTGTTGGTTAAATCTTTTGTAAAACCAGGTGAAGAAGGAACAATTATATCTGAAAGCACCAAGTTTGATCATTTGATTCCATCATTCATTTTCAAAATGAATCAAATCAAAATAGGAATTACTCCTAAAGATTTTTCTTTTATAGCAGAAGAAAACTTAAGTCACTTATTTCATATTTTATCTAATGCAGGAGTACAAATTAATCTAATGCAAAACTCTGCTATTAGTTTCGACTTCGTTATTGACAACAAAACAAACATCATCAAAGACTTATTCAGCAATCTTGAAAAAGACTTTATTGTGTCTATAGAAGAAGGTCTAGAATTGGTGACGATTCGTCATTATGATCAACAAACGATTGACCGTGTAACGATCGATAAACACATCCTATTAACACAAAAATCCGAACAAACTGCTCGGATTTTAATGCGTAATATCTAATAAGAAAAGGCCCTAGAGGCCTTTTTTACTTTATTCTCCTAATAAGATCTCTTTTACATCTGTTTTAGTAAGTGCATCTTTGATTTTTGTTTCCAACTCTAACATCAACTCTGGGTTATCAGATAAAATAGACTTTACAGAATCTCTACCTTGTCCTAATTTTGTTTCTCCATAAGAGAACCAAGATC
>CANGHE010000092.1 GCA_947453545.1 Flavobacteriia bacterium | reverse complement strand
TGCCATTAAGTATAGCAAAGAGAATCCGAAGGTAACAGTTACTTTGCTTAAACGTGTGGATTCAATTTTACTTTCAATCAAAGATGAAGGGATTGGTATTTCGAAAGAGCATATTTCAAAAATATTCGATAAGTTATATCGTATTCCGACAGGTAATATTCATAATGTTAAAGGGTTTGGACTCGGATTGAGTTATGTAAAAGCCATTGTGCAATTGAATGGTTGGAAATTGGATGTGAAGAGTAAAATAAATGAAGGTTCGGAATTTAGTATTGTTATCCCGAATACAGAAGAAAAATAAGTGATTAGTATATCAAAATTGTAGAAAAATGGAAAAGAAATTATCAATCCTTTTAGCTGAAGACGATGACAATTTAGGTCTTTTATTACATACATATCTTAACTCAAAAGGATATGATGTAAAGTTAGTTCGCAATGGAAAATTGGCATTAGAGCAATTCAATCTTTCTAATTTTGATTTTTGTATTTTGGATGTGATGATGCCCGAGTTGGATGGTATTTCTGTTGCCAAAGAAATAAGAGAATTAAACAAACACGTTCCTATTTTATTTTTAACTGCTAAAGCGCAACAAGAAGATAAATTGGCTGGATTTGCAGTTGGTGCAGATGATTATTTGACTAAGCCTTTTTCAATGGAAGAGTTGTTAGCACGTATTGAAGCAATTTCTCGTAGAACAGCAAAACCTACACAGGTATTGGGTGATCAATTGATGGTTGGTTCCTTTTTGTTTGATCCACATTCACGTATGTTGTACTTACCTTCTGGTGAAGTAAAATTGACAACCAAAGAAAATCAGTTATTAAGTTTGTTAGCCAAAAATCAAAATGAAATCATCGACAGACAAGCGACACTTAGAGCAATTTGGGGAGACGATAATTATTTCAATGGAAGAAGTATGGATGTTTACATTGCCAAATTACGAAAACTACTTAAAGAAGATGGTTCGATCGAAATTATGAATGTACACGGTAAAGGATTTCAATTGATCGTTAAGTAAATAATTTCTTAATTTCGCCTGGAAATAGATTTAGCATGAAATATTTGGTTATCGGACTTGGAAATCCTGGCTATAAATACGAAGAAACACGTCACAATATTGGCTTTAAAGTAGTTGAAGCCTTTGCAAAAGAATGTGGAGCAAACTTTGAAGTAAAAAAATTAGGGGATGTTGCACAGGCGAAATACAAAGGGCGACAAATCATTTTGTTGAAACCAAATACGTTCATGAATCTTAGTGGCAAAGCTGTTAATTACTGGATGCAAACAGAAAATATTCCAATAGAAAATATTCTTGTTATCACTGACGACTTAGCACTTCCTTTTGGTAAACTTCGAATGAAAGGAAAAGGAAGCGATGGTGGACATAATGGGTTAAAAGATATTCAAGCAGTGTTAAAATCGGTAGAATATGCGCGTTTGCGTTTTGGGGTTGGTGCAGAATTTAAGCCCGGCCAACAAGTGGATTATGTTCTTGGAGAATGGAGCGCAATTGAAAAGGAAACCCTATCCGAGCGTATACAGATCGCAACCGAATTCATCAAAGGATTTTCGACTATCGGCATTGGATTGACTATGACAAATTGGAATGGTAAGTAATAAGAGGGTATCTTTCCTCCTTTTTTCTTTCCTCCTTACAGTCTTTTATCTATTTTTGTTTTAAAGATCAAAAAGAAAAAAATCAACACAAATTAATATGAAAAGAATTAGAATCATCGATATTTTAACATCTCCTGAAATTGGGAAAGAAATCAATGTGAAAGGCTGGGTAAGAGCATTTCGAAGCAATCGTTTTATTCAATTGACAGATGGTTCTACAATTAATACATTACAAGCTGTTGTTGATTTCGAGCAATTCGATGAAGCGATTTTAAAAAAAATAACTACAGCTTCAGCCTTGAGTTTAACAGGAATTTTAATTGAATCTCAAGGTGCAGGACAAGCGGTAGAATTGCAAGTTTCTTCCATTGAAATATTAGGTGAAGCAAATCCTGACGATGTTCAAAAAACCGTAATGCAACCCAAAAAACACAGTTTAGAATTTTTAAGAGAACAGGCACATTTACGTTTTAGAACTAATACCTTCGGTGCCGTATTCCGTATTCGTCACGCTGTTGCTTATGCAATCCATAAATTTTTCAATGACAAAGGTTTTTTCTATTTACACACACCAATCTTAACTGGTTCTGATGCAGAAGGAGCTGGTGAAATGTTTCGTGTTTCTACTTTAGATCCTAAAAATCCACCATTGACGGAAAATGGAGAAGTAGATTTCTCTAAAGAATTCTTTGGTAAACAAGTAAACTTAACAGTTTCTGGTCAATTAGAAGCCGAACTTGCAGCATTAGCCTTAGGCCAGGTATATACCTTCGGACCAACTTTCCGTGCTGAAAACTCAAATACTTCACGTCACTTGGCAGAGTTTTGGATGGTCGAGCCAGAAGTTGCGTTTAATGATTTGAACGACAATATGGATTTGACAGAAGCATTCCTAAAATACATCTGTAATTATATCATGGATAATTGTTCAGATGATTTGAAATTTTTGGATGAAAGAGATTATGCCGAACAACAAACAAAACCACAAAACGAACGTAATGAATTACGTCTAACTGAACGTTTACAGTTTGTTGCAAACAATCCATTCAAACGTATTACCTATACAGAGGCAATAAATATATTGATGAATAGTTCACATTACAAAAAGAAAAAATTCAAATTTGATGTTGCTTGGGGTACAGACTTACAGAGTGAGCACGAACGCTTCTTGGTAGAAAAAGAATTCAAATGTCCTGTTATTATAACCGATTATCCTGCATCTTTCAAAGCATTTTATATGCGTCAAAATGATGATGGAAAAACGGTTGCTGCAATGGATGTATTGTTCCCAGGAATTGGTGAAATCGTTGGTGGTTCACAGCGTGAAGAGCGTTTAGATATTTTATTGGAAAAATGCAAAGCATTTAATATCCACGAAGAAGAATTATGGTGGTATTTAGAAACGCGCAAATTTGGTACTGTTCCACATGCTGGGTTCGGTTTAGGGTTTGAACGTATGGTAATGTTTGTGACTGGAATGTCTAACATTCGCGATGTAATTCCTTTTCCAAGAACTCCACAAAACGCAGAGTTTTAAAATATAAAATGCAAGAATTAGATAAGTTTAAAAAAGAGGAAATATTAATCGACCCTTTAAAAGCGCAATTTCAATCAATCATATTTTTTTTCCCTTGGTTGCTTTTATTCGGTCTACCTTTTTTTCTAATCTGGAGTTTTTCTGCTTTACATAATATTAAATTAGTGATGTTTAAATTAGTTTCTTTAGGAACAATGGTTTCTTTCGTTACTATTTTTTCTTCTTTTATTTTTATGGTACTAAATGGTATTATTCTTCATGAATTTATTCATGGAATAACTTGGGCACGATTCGCTAAAAATGGTCATAAATCCATAAAGTATGGAATTATTTGGAAAGCTATTACTCCTTATTGTCATTGTAAAGAACCACTTTTAGTAAAACATTATATTCTAGGTGCATTAATGCCAGGTTTGATACTTGGTATTATACCCTCCTTTTATGGATTAGTATCTGGTAATTTAATTGGTATTTTCATAGGTGGATTTTTCACATTAGCAGCTAGTGGAGATTTC
This sequence comes from Flavobacteriia bacterium, assembly GCA_947453545.1. Classification (GTDB taxonomy): domain Bacteria; phylum Bacteroidota; class Bacteroidia; order Flavobacteriales_D; family Crocinitomicaceae; genus CANHVK01. The sequence continues at coordinate 6,404 of CANGHE010000092.1, read as the reverse complement.
ATGATTATTTCAAAACTATTATATCAAAATGCTGCTTATTATGTGCAAGATCATCCTTCCAAAATTGGATGTTATATTTATAAATCCGATCTTTAATTAATTTTTGATTATGGCACTTAAACAACATCTTGCTCAACGCTTAGAACAACGTTTATCTCCACAACAAATTCAATTAATGAAATTGTTGCAAGTGCCAACTATGGAATTAGATCAACGTATTAAACAAGAAATTGAAGAAAATCCAGCTCTTGAAGAAGGATTAGATATATTAGAAGAAGAGGATTATTCTAACGAAGAAGATTATGCAGATGATGTTGATGACTCAACTGACTTTGATTTATCAGAATATATGGATGATGATAGTCCAGATTACAAAACACAATCGAATAATCACTCCAAAGATGATGAAGAATATTATGTGCCTTTATCGGGTGAACAATCTTTTCAAGAAAAATTAATAGAACAATTACACCTTCTTGATTTGGATGACACTCAATTTAGCATTGCTGATATCATTATTGGAAATTTAGATGAATCTGGATATTTGAACCGATCTGTATTTGCTTTAGTGGATGACCTTGCTTTTTCTGCTAACATTTATGTGACAGAGGAACAAATTGAAGAAGTATTAGCGCTAGTGCAAGAACTTGATCCTGCTGGCGTTGGTGCACGCGATTTAAGAGAATGTTTACTGCTACAATTAAAACGAAAAGTAGACGGTGATATAACACGTTTTACAGCTAAAAAAATTCTTGAAGATCATTTTGAAGAATTTATCAAAAAACATTATGATAAAATTCAAGCAAAACTGGAAATAGAAGATAATGATTTGCGTGAAGCGATTGATGAAATCTTAAAACTCAATCCGAAACCTGGAGGCTCTATGCGCGAATCGGAGAAACCAATGCAACAAATCACTCCAGACTTTACTGTATTTGAATTTGAAGGGAAGTTAGAGCTATCTATTAATGGACGTAATGCACCTGATTTAAAAGTAAGTAGAGAATATGAGAATATGCTTCGTGCCTACGCGGAAGGTGCTAAAAAAACAAAATCAGATAAGGAAGCGCTTAGTTTTGTTAAACAGAAATTAGAAAGTGCTAAATGGTTTATTGATGCAATTAAACAACGTCAACATACACTATTAGTTACAATGTCTGCAATTATGAACTACCAAAGATCATTTTTCCTTTCTGGTGATGAAGCAGCATTAAGACCAATGATATTAAAAGACATTGCAGAAATGGTTGATTTAGATATTTCTACTATCTCACGTGTTGCGAATAGTAAATATGTTCAAACCAACTACGGAATTTTCTCTCTTAAATACTTTTTTTCAGAAGCGATGTCTAAAGATACTGGAGAAGAAGTTTCCACAAGAGAAGTGAAAAAAATATTATCTGAAGCTATACAATCTGAAGAAAAAAAGAAACCATTAACAGACGATAAACTAACAGAAATTTTGCAAGAAAAAGGCTATAACATAGCACGAAGAACAGTTGCAAAATACCGTGAACAACTCAATATACCAGTTGCTCGTTTACGTAAAGAATTATAATTATGAAGCTATTAGCACAGTTTGTTTCTTGGGTTTTTCTACCAATTCTAATGCCTGTATACGCTTTATTAATAACCATGTATATACCTTCTATGGAAGATGGTTTTTACCAAGAACGAACGCTTTATTTCCTACATCCAACGCTCAAACTTGCCGTCATTGGTATGTTTGCTCTGTTCTCCTTTTTCGCTCCAGCAATATCATTAGTATTACTAAAAAGAAGTAAATTAATTTCGAATCTTGAAATTGATAACAAAAATGAAAGAAGTATCCCTATTTTAATTACTGCATTATACTGTGGTATATTAGCATGGTTTTTAATTGCAAAAACTCCGAAAGGAATGCTTCCACTTTCTATACCTATACTTCCTATCGGTGCGTTCATAGCAATTTTAATAACAGCTCTAATTAATAGATACGATAAAATTAGTTTGCATGCACTAGGTGTTGGAATGTTCTTTGGTTTTATAATCGCATACTATCAAATGCAAGTACTATTTCCAATATATGTAATACTGATTTCTGCCTTTATTAGCGGATTAATTCTTACTTCTCGTATGTATTTAGGTAAACATACGCTTAAACAATCGTTAATGGGTTATGCGCTTGGCTTCATCGTGCTATATACCTCTATTCATTTTTTTACATAAAAAAAGGGATTACTTTCGTAACCCCTTTCAGACTCTTAGAAATTTGATTAATATTCAAAAGTTTCCATAAACTTAGTAGTGAAATTTCCTTTACAGAAATCTTCATTCATCATCAGTTTTTGATGGAATGGTATTGTAGTATTAACTCCTTCAATAATATATTCATCCAAAGCTCTTCTCATTTTAAGTATAGCCTCCTCGCGCGTTTGAGCCACCACAATTAACTTAGAAATCATTGAATCATAATTTGGTGGAATTCTATATCCAGAATACGCATGTGTATCAATACGTACACCATGTCCACCGGGACAATGATAGGTAGTAATCAACCCTGGAGAAGGTCTAAAATCATTATAAGGATCTTCAGCATTTATACGACACTGAATAGCATGTAATTGTGGATAGTAATTTTTTCCTGAAATTTTCTCACCTGCAGCAATTTTAATCTGCTCCTTAATCAAATCAAAGTTGATAACCTCTTCAGTAATTGTATGTTCAACTTGAATACGCGTATTCATTTCCATAAAGTAGAAATCTCGATTTTTATCAACCAAAAACTCTACTGTACCAACACCTTCGTAATTCACAGCCTTAGTAGCTTTAATAGCAGCTTGTCCCATACGCTCACGTAATTCGTCAGTCATAAAAGGAGACGGTGTTTCCTCAACTAATTTTTGGTGACGACGCTGAATTGAACAATCTCTTTCAGACATGTGGCAAGCATTACCATATTGATCCCCTGCAATCTGAATTTCGATATGTCTTGGTTCCTCAATGTATTTTTCCATGTAAATACCATCATTTCCAAATGCTGCAGCAGCTTCTTGTTTAGCTGAATTCCAAAGAGCCTCCATGTCTTCTTCTTTCCAAACAATACGCATACCCTTTCCACCACCACCAGCAGTAGCTTTAATGATAACTGGATAAACAATTTTTTTAGCTTGAACCATAGCATCTTCTAAGTCTTTCACAAGACCTACAGAACCTGGGATACAAGGAACACCTGCTGCAATCATAGTTGCTTTAGCAGTTGCTTTATCACCCATACGTGCAATCTGATCTGGCAAAGCACCAATAAATTTAATTCCATGTTGCTGACAAATTTCAGAAAATTTTTCATTCTCTGATAAGAATCCGTATCCAGGATGAATTGCATCTGCATTCGTAATTTCTGCTGCTGCAATAATATTTGCGATAGACAAATATGATTTAGAACTCACCGCTGGACCAATACAAACAGCTTCATCAGCAAATCTTACTGGTAAACTATCTTTATCTGCTGTTGAATAAACAGCAACGGTTTTAATTCCCATTTCTTTACATGTGCGAATAATACGCAACGCAATTTCTCCACGGTTAGCAATTAATATTTTTTTGAACATCTTTTTAGATTTTATAAAAAAAGGGATTTAAGTTTCGGATATTCCAAAGCTTAAACCCCTTAATATAGTTTATAAATTAAGCTGGATCTACCAAAAATAATGGTTGGTCATACTCTACTGGAGAAGCATCGTCAACTAATACTTTAACAATTTTTCCTGATACCTCAGATTCAATATCATTAAATAATTTCATTGCTTCGATAATACAAAGTACTTGTCCTTTAGAAATCGTATCTCCAACATTAGCCAAAGCAGGTTTATCTGGTGAAGTAGCACGGTAAAAAGTACCAATCATTGGAGATTTTACAGTGATATATTTAGAATCATCAGACACTTGTGCAGCAGGAGCAGTTGGCGCAGAAGCTACAGGAGCTGGTGCAGCCGGAGCGGCAACAGGAGCTTGAAGTTGTACTTGTTGTTGAGGAGCTTGAACGTATACAGTATGTTCCTCTTTTTTCGTTTTATTTTCAGCTTTGATAACGATTTTGAAATCTTTTTGTTCGATTTCTACTTCGCTCACACCTGATTTAGAAACGAATTTAATTAAATCTTGAATCTCGTTTAAGTTCATATTATTGATTTATTAGTTCGTATTTTATATTATGAATTATAAGCCCATTTTAAATAAACGGCACCCCATGTAAATCCTCCACCGAAAGCAGATAAAATTATATTATCTCCTTTTTTCAATTGTTTTTCCCAATCCCATAAGCACAATGGTAAGGTACCTGCTGTGGTATTACCGTACTTTTGAATGTTGATCATTACTTTATCTTTAGATAAGCCCATACGCTCAGCAGTTGCATCTATAATACGCAGATTTGCTTGATGTGGTACTAACCAATCTACATCTTCACTTGTAAGATTATTTTTTTCCATAATTTCAGCAGAGACTTCGGCCATATTTGTAACAGCAAATTTAAAAACTGTTTTTCCCTCTTGCTTTACATAATGATCTCTATTCTCAACTGTTTCAATAGTTGCTGGATTAGCAGAACCTCCTGCAGGCTGAATCAAATATTTTCTTCCTGAACCATCACTGCGAAGGATTGCATCCATAACACCTAAATTTTCATTGTTTGGCTCCAATAAAACTACTCCAGCTCCATCTCCAAAAATCACACATGTAGTACGATCTTGGTAATCGATAATTGAACTCATCTTATCTACACCAATAACAAGTACTTTTTTATGTGTACCTGATTCAATAAATTTAGCTCCTGTTTGTAAAGCATAGATAAATCCAGAGCAAGCTGCAATTAAATCATATCCCCATGCGTTAGTCATCCCAACTTTATCACAAACGATATTTGCAGTACTTGGAAATGGATGATCTGGTGTAACTGTAGCTACAATTACCAAATCAATCTCCAATGGATCAATACCTTTTTTAGCTAATAATCCTTTTACTGCTTCGGCAGCCATATCTGAAGAAGCACCATCTTTCATGATTCTTCTTTCAGAAATTCCTGTTCGTGTTAAAATCCATTCATCAGAGGTATCTACAAATTTCGCCAAATCATGATTCGTCAAAATTGTTTCTGGTAAATATCCTTGAACGCCAGTGATTGCTGCTGTTACTTTACTCATATGCTTAATTAAATGCTTCGTTAACTCGGCTGGCAAGACCAGATTTCGCTACTTCATAAGAATGAAGTAACATGTTTTTTACAGCAATATCATTTGAAATACCATGACCAATTATAACATTACCTTTCACACCTAATATAGGAGTTCCACCATAATTTTCATAATTGAAACGATCAAAATATTCATCTTGGATTCCACGTTTCTTCATCATATAATACAAACCTTCAGCTTGTTTCAATACGATATTACCAGTGAATCCATCACAAACAATTACATCTGCTTTACCACGAAAGATATCTCTACCTTCAATGTTGCCAATAAAATTTACCTCTTCAGAATCCGAAAGTAATTTATGAACTGCTATAGTTAATAAATTGCCTTTAGTCTCTTCTTCCCCAATATTTAACAATGCTACTTTAGGATTTTCAATTCCGTATACATTTTTTGCATACAACGAACCTAAAACAGCAAATTGATATAATACATCTGGCTTACAGTCAGCATTAGAACCCACATCCAATAAAACGGAGTTTCCACCATCAAATGTTGGAATAACAGATGTTATACACGGACGAATAATACCAGGAATGGTATTTACTTTATAGATTGCACCTACTAACATAGCCCCAGTATTTCCAGTACTTGCAAATGCATCAATTGACTTATTTGCTAACAAATCAAAACCTACAGATATAGTACTATTTGGTTTTTGGGGAATTGCTCTCGTCGGATGATCATGCATCGTAATTACATCTGGCGCATGCACAACCTCAAAATCATCTGGGTTAGCACCACGCGACTTTAGGTCATCAACGATAGTATCGTGATCACCTAATAATACGAGCCTCACATCCTGAGGAAGTTCTTTCTGTGCGAGTATTGCACCAGATATATTCGCATCTGGTGCAAAGTCGCCACCTAAAATATCTATTCCTATCTTCATCAGGAAGAATGAATTAATTTATGTCGCTTAAATTGCTACTTCTTTCTCAGCTACTACTCTACCTTTATAGTAAAGTTTTCCCTCATGCCAGTATGCATGGTGAAATAAGTGAGGCTGACCTGTAGTAGGGCAGATCGCAATATTATCCGCTACCGCTTTAAAATGCGTTCTTCTCTTGTCTCTTCTTGTTGTAGAAGTTCTTCTCTTAGGATGTGCCATTTTACTTTATTTATATATAACGTTTAATTCAAATTTTTCAATATTGACCACCTTGGGTCTAT
>CANGHE010000091.1 GCA_947453545.1 Flavobacteriia bacterium | reverse complement strand
TTTTCTTTATTCCTTAGGAAATATCAACACAAACTCTGTACGTCTATTCACCTGATGTAGTTCTTCTGAGCACTCAACTCCATCACTACATTGATTCAATAATTTAGATTCTCCATAATTTTTGATAATCAAACGATCTTTCTTGATACCTTTTGATGTTAAATAAGTCATACAACTTTGTCCTCGTTGTTGTGATAATCGTTGGTTATACTCATTAGTACCTCGACAATCTGTATGTGAGCTAATCTCTACTGTGACTGTTCGGTTTTCTTTCAAGAACATAACCAAGGTATCTAACTCTGCTTTGCCATGTTGACTAAGATTAAACTTATTGTATTCATACAAGATATTGTCCAATCGGATTGCAATATTATCTGGTGTTTTTCTAATCTCAATATCTTTCTTAAGTTCTTTCCCAACTGATTTTGTACTTATTTTAGTTGTTGTTGGGTCATAGCCTTGCTTACTTGTCAATACCTGATAATCTCTATTTCTTGGTAAATTAGCATAGATTTTACCTTCATCATCAGCAACTACTTTTATAATCTTCCCACTCTCTACATCCTTTATCTCTACCAATGCTCCCGGAACAACCTTACCTGTCTCCTTGTCTATAATTGTGCTATAAAAAGAAACTTGTTTCTCATTCATGGCATATTCCTTCTCGACAACCTCTGTTTTTGTTGCGCCCAAAGTACTGAAAACTTCTTTCATGCTCTCATACTCCGGACTATCCATCTCTAATTTATATTGTTGCTCAGGTTTACCTTTAAACACAAACTTACCTTCTGAGTCTGTATACAAGGTGTCTAAAACATTATCCTCTTGATCCTTGATAATTATTCGTGCTCCTGCAATTGGTGTCTTCTCTAATCCTGAGGATACCAACTTTGCTTGTAAAGTGATACTTATATCGCGTATGATAACTGTGTAGATTCGATCTATCTGATCTCCTCGATTACTTGAAAAATACCCCAAAGTATCTGTACTGTCAACTATCATAGAAAAATCATCCCCATGGCTATTCAATGGAAAACCTGCATTAACTACATTCAATGCCTCATGGTCTACTAATTCTGCGGTGAACAAATCTAATCCTCCCATACCTAAGTGACCATTACTTGAAAAATATAATTTTCCATTGCGCTCATAAGGAAACATCTCATCCTGTGCGGTATTAATTTTATCTCCTCCATTAACGGGAGCACCCCACCCTGTCTCTGTCTTTACACTATACCAAATATCTAAACCGCCTTTTCCGCCTTCTCTATTTGAGGCAAACCATAACACTTGTCTATCATTCGATAAACTTGGATGAGCGGTAAATAAAGTTGGGTCATTATATGGAAAAGCTAATTCTTTTTTTGTCTTTTCATCATATACATAAATCCCTACACTCGTAATTGGCAACTTTTTATTGCGTTTAAAATTCTTTGAATAGTAATAAATCTTATCTATACTGTCATAAAATGCTACACCATCATGTTTCTTACCTTTGACTCCTTTTAACTTCGTTGTCTTCTGTGTTGTACGATCATACAAATACTGTGATAAAAAAGCTGTATTCTCTACAGACCAAGGTGTCTCCATTGTTTGATTTCTTGCTGATGTGAAGGCAATACCTTTAGGATGATATGCTGGAGAAAAATCTCCCAAATCAGAATTAAAGGGTGCTAATGTAATACTATAACGAAGAGAATCTTGCTTCATATCCTCAAAATAGTTCGTCTCAAAATAAGTTGATAAATCTCCCTTACGAGGATCTATAGATTCTGTCATTACCCGGTGGCCATACATTGCTTTAGCATCTTCTATACGTCCTAAAAAAATCATCAATTTAATATAACGATAAGCATCATCGAATGTAAATTGATCCGTACCACTCAAATATTCTAAAGCATATTTTGCTTGATCATATTGTTTGGTCTTGATATCTGACTCTGCTCCATGACGATAAACATCAGGATAGCTACCTGCATCTAACTTATCTCTTGTAATTAATTCATTATAGATAACACTTGCATCGTAAAAACGATGTGCTCCATAATAAGATTCAGCTTTGGCTATCTTGCGTTCTTGTCCATAGACCGTAAAACTCATAAAAGTTAAGGCAAGGACTACAAAACGTAAAATATTAATGCGTAACGTGGTAGTAGTTTTTGTATTCATAGCGATTGATTCGTATTGTTCTTTTATTTCTTTTTAGCTTATTAAAAATATCGTGGAGATGCATAAACGTTACGACGCCCATTCATATCGTAGGTTAACATGACTTCATGGGTTCCTCCCATATTAGACTTACGTAATCCATTATAAACAAAATCATAAGCATAACCAAACATCCATTGTTCTCTAAATTGATAGGCAATATTAGCTCCTGCAGATTCGTTATAACGATACATACCACCGATCCAAAAAGTACGATAGAAAAATAAATTGACGTTTGCATCAGCTGTAATTGGAGCATTTTGAACCATCTTTATCAATGTACTTACTTTTAAATCAACAACACTGGAAATTGGAAAAACATAACCTGCTGCTAAAAATATATGCTTCTTTGTAAATGAAGCTAAATTCCATGTAGTATTCATGACTCTAGGAACACTTGCTCCAGCATAAAAACGCTTCGTATAATAATAAACTCCTAGACCTGCATTAAATGTTGTACTACCTTGATTGATCTTATAGATATCTTCCTGACCTACTAAATCCTTAAAATTAAAGTTTACAGCATCGATCCCTGCGCTCGCACCAAAGTTTAAACGATAACCTTTACGATTTAACTTGATAGAAAAGGAAAGATCACCATATGCTGAGGTACGACCCAAAGATCCTGCTTTATCGTTCGTTATATGTAAACCTGCGCCTAAAGACTTTCCTGCCATGGGCGCATGCAGTGATAAAAATTGGCTTATTGGAGCCCCACTAAATCCAACCCACTGAGAACGAAAGCCTGCGGTAGCGTTTAAAGCTCCTCGTGTACCTGCATAAGCAGGGTTATACTGCAATGAATTAAACATATACAAACTACTCTGCTCATCCTGTTGGGAATACACGTAGTGTACACTAAAACTTATCAATACTAAGAAAATTATATATCTCATAACTCTATTCTATTCGGTGTTATATTTTTTTAATCAATCCTTATTATACAACTATTTAACTAATTCGATGTAACCAGACTCAACAGACTCCCCATTACCTTTGTCGATGACATAATAATAGGTACCTGTTGGTAGATGACTACTTCCTACTGTACCTCCAACATTTGGAATACCATCCCAATCGTCTTTATAAGGAATCGAACTCTTGAAGACCTCTGCTCCCCATCGATTAAATATAGAAACAGAGACATTTGGATACTTGGTATAATATCCTATAATCCACTTATCATTACTTCCATCATTGTTTGGTGTTAAAATCTGTGGTATAGCTGCATCATTACATAAAGTAATCTGATGATCTTGTTGTTTGATACAACCATGCTCAGTTACTACAACACGATATTCGCCCTCATTAATGGATGTTAATTGACTTGTTGTTGATAAAATTGTAGTTTCATCTGGTAGACGATACCATGCATATGAATAGGATGCAGGAGCATTTAAAACCTCTAACTTACCATTCTTTTGATTACATGTAGGATAAGTATCAGTGATAGTAAAAATTGGTTGAACCTTAGAAATAGTTAATAATTGTCCTTTCGGATTAACACATGTTGTTCCTGAAACTGTTTTAAGTTCTGAAGCTAACAATACGATATCATTCGTTATAGGTGTACTTAAAGGCAATGGAGTATTATCTGTTTCTAAAGTCCATATTAAATCTGTTTTTGCGTATGGACTAGGATCGATATCTCCCAACGTAGTAACACTATTTTTACAAAAAATCTGTGGACTTGTTGTCAAAACAGTAGGTGATGTGAAATCAACGTAATTAATATTCAATACCGTTTTTGGATTACTCTCACATAATGAAGTATTACTCTTATAAGTTCCATAATACTGTGTCAATAAAACTAATTCATCAATCGTATAAATACGATAAATGGAAGGATTAGCGTTGTCTAAACCATACCAAGTAATCGTTCCTGGTGTAGCATTCGTTACTGAAGAATTTAAATCTGAAATATGATACGTTTTATCTTTGCATAAATAAAAACTAGGGTTAACGGTCAAGGGTGTACCAGCATCAACAAGCACATCGACACTCGATTTAACTGGACTATCACATCCTTTCGAATCTGTTATATTAAAATCATACTTACCAGTAACTAAAAGAGTAGATTTATCCAATACTTTTTGACCTAATGAATACCAAGTAACTGTACCTGATGGTAAGGTAATGAGTTTTGACTCTAACAAATCAAAGTCAGGCTTATCAATACTACATAAAGTCTGTTTTAAGCCTATAGGTAAGTTTGGACCGCCATCCAAAGAAATAGTCAAATCAGCCTTAGGACTCTCACATAACTGATTGTCTATATTAGAAACCTTATACTTAGCACCATCGACCAAAACTGTTGACTTACTAACTGCTAAACCACCTGAAAATGGATAAAATACCAACGTCTGAGTATTAGTGAACTTTAAATCACCTAGAGTCTTTGAAGGTGAAGCACAATATGTGAAACTATTATCTAAGATCGGAGTTTGAGGATTATTAATAGTAACTGTTATCTGCTGACGCGATGTACTCTTACACCCAAGTAAAGTATTCTCTGCAAAATAACTTGCTCCTGAAACTAATAAGTCTGTTCCCTGAACCAAAACTCCACTTGAATTATACCAACTGATAGCTCCTGATGCTGAAACATATGTATTTAAATCTGAAACCTTGGGACTATTCGATGCACATAATATAGGAGTCGAATTTGTTGTGGTTGGCTTGGAGGGGGTAGGAATTACTGTAACTAAAACACTTAATTTTGAACTACTCTCACACTGAGAAACTTTCTGTGTTGCATAGTAAGTGGTACCTGTAACCAATAAGTCGGTTGGCTGCAATAAACTATTGGTAGATGAATACCAACTAATACTAGAACCTGTTGCTGTCAAATTAGCCACGGTATGTGGATCTGCTGAACAAAAAGTAGCTTTATTTGATCCTGTTGGAGCTGCTGGATCCGGTGTCAACGTAACTGTAACAGCCAAGAAACCTGTACTCTCACAGCTAGATACCGTTTGTGTAGCAAAGTAAGTAACCTGATCTACCAATAAAGTATTAGTTGGTAAAATAGTAGTTTTTAATAAATCTGAATACCAAGTAATTGTTCCTGTAGGAGAAGATTTTGATATAACCAAATCACTAATCTGTTTTGAAGAGGTAGCACAAAAAACCTGATCCGAAGAACCTGTTGGTGTTGGTGTCGTAGGTGTCAACGTAACTGTAACATCTGAACTTGAGCTACTCTCACAATTTAAACCAGAGGTTAGGGTCACGTGATATTTTTGCCCTGACAACAAAACATCAGAACCTGTTAACTTAACATTGGATGCATCATACCATGTATAACCCAAACCATTCGGTTGCAAATCAGAAACAATATGTGAAGAACTCTGACAAAAAGTTTGAACTGTAGTGACTATTGGAGATAATGGGCTAGGATTAATGGTTACGGATACAGAAAGTCTTGCAGAACTTTCACAACCCGCTAAAGATTTTTGAGATGCGTAATAGGTAGTACTAGTTAATAAATCCGTTTTTAATACTACTCCAACTCCAGAAGAAGCATTATACCAAGTAATATCAGGACCACTCGGAGACAAATCAGAAACATGTTTCAACTCAGATGAACAATATACAGCAGTTGGAGAACCGTTAGGCGCACTCGGCAATGGAGTCACAGTAACAGTAGTAGCAAAACTAGCTGAAGTACATCCTGCTTTAGTTATGGTTACAGCATATGAACCTGAAGTAGTAGCAGTCACTTTTTGAGTTGATCCAAAAACAGAACCATCTTTTGTCCAATTGTAAGTATAAGGTAAGGTCTCAGCTGTCGTAGCTGTTAAATCAACACTTCCACCTTGACAAAACGTAGTTGGTCCTGAAGCATCAATTTTATTTACAGGAATTGGAGCGCCAGGATCAGATAATGATATATTAGAAGTCGTTATACACGTACCATTATCAAAAGATATCGAATATGAACCCGCATTAAGTCCCGTGATTGTATATGGAAGTGCAGTAGCAGCTGGAGATGAACCAGTAATCGTGGAACCATTCCAAGAAATAGTTCCAGTACCAGAACCTGTAACACTTACTTGACCATCAGCATTACCACAAGCAGAAATTGGAGTAATAACAGATGAATTTATAGTATTTGATAAAATAGTAATTGCAAAATTAGCAGACAATGCACCAGAACCACATAGATTTGTTCCTTTTACTACTAAATTACCAGAAGTAGCAGTATTAGAAAAATCAATCGTAACTGGATTTGTTGCGACATTAATTGTTGCGCCTGTACCTGAATAAGACCAAGTATAACTCGTAGCATTTAAAATCGCAGAAACAGAATAAGAAATACCTGTAGACCCTTGACAAACAGAAGATTTACCTGTGATCACACCCGCATTAGCTGGCAATGGATTAACAACAATATTCAGTGGAGCGGAAATAACACCTTCTCCGCAAGAATTAACACCTTTAACCGTTAAAGTTCCTGATGTAGCAGTAGATGAAAAATCAATTGTAATTGAATTTCCTGATCCATTAATAACTGCACCTGTACCACTATAAATCCATGTATAACTAGTTGCATTTGAAATAGCAGATACAGAATAACTAACACCTGATTGACCTTGACAAACAGTAGTTGTGCCTGTAATTGAACCCGATGCTGATGGTAATGGATTAACTGTAATTGCAAAATTTGCTGAAACAGGACCATTTCCACAAGCATTAGTACCTGAAACTGTTAGAGTACCAGAAGTAGCGCTATTAGAAAAATCAATTGAAATAGGGTTTGTAGTACCATTAATTGTAGCACCTGTTCCTGAATAAGACCATGTATAGCTTGTAGCGTTAGTAATATTTGTAACAGAATAATTAGAACCAGTCTGACCTTGACAAACTGGAGAAACACCAGAAATACTTCCTGAAGCCAAAGGAAGAGGATTAATTAGAATAGCAATGCTAGAAGAAGGACCATCACCACAAGTATTAGTTCCTTTAACTGTTAAAGTGCCAGATGTTGCAGAATTAGAAAAATCAAGAGTAACAGCAGCGCCAGAGCCATTAATTACCACTCCAGTACCAGAGTAACTCCAAGTATATGAAATAGCATTTAAAATTGATGGAACAGAGTAATTAGCGCCTAGTAACCCTTGACAAGCTGAACCACTACCAGTAATAGAACCTGCTGCATTAGGTATAGGATTTACGGTAATAGCCAGTGTAGAAGCCGTTCCGTCTCCACAAGAGTTAGTTCCTTTAATTGTCAATGTTCCAGAAGTTGCATTACTAGAAAAATCAATTGTCGTAGGATTAGTAGTTCCACTAATAGATGCACCGACGCCTGAATAAGACCATATATAACTAGTTGCATTTGTAATATTAGAAACAGAATAACTTACACCTGTTTGATTTTGACAAACTGATACAGCCCCAGAAATAGCACTCGCCGCACTTGGTAATTGATTAACTGTAATTGGAAAAGTCAAAGTATTACCAGCACCACAAGTATTCGTACCTTGAACAGTTAAATTCCCAGAAGTAGCAGATGAAGAAAAATCAATAGTGATAGAGTTTCCAGAACCATTGATTGTAGCACCAGTACCTGAATATGCCCATGTATAACTTGTTGCGTTCAAAATAGCAGGGACAGAATAGCTAACCCCAGTCTGTCCTTGACAAACCGTTGCTGAACCAGTAATAACTCCAGAAGCAGAAGGAAGAGGATTTATTGTCAATGTTGTTGTAGGTTTACATGTAGGATCAGCTGTTACAACAAACTGAATAGTGTAAGTGCCAGGCTTACTTGCAGCTAAATCAATCATACCTGTTGACGTACTGGAAAAAACAAGGTCAGACAATGTACCAGTTGATGAAACAGTACATGAATATGTTCCTATTGAAGCATCATTTTTAGTTGGACTAATAGTTCCTGTATTACAGGAAGGGGAAGTATAGGAAATAGTTGAAGTACAAGAAGCACAATTATAAGTTACTGTAATTGGGATTCTATTTTCACATCCATCCAAGGAAGAGACGACATAATATGTTTTATTAGAACTAATACCAGTTGCAATAAAATCAGGAGTAGCAGAACTTGAAGTATCCAAAAACGCACCTCCCGTTGCTACATCATACCAATAAAAAACACTACCCGAAGGGCCTGTAGCAGTTAAAGTAGCAGTAGTTGATGGGCATGTTACTGTTTGATTTGCTCCTGGTACAGCAGGATTACAAACAAATGCATTTGGACAATTTTCATATTCGGGAACAGTTATAGCAGGAAGTGCACTATAAGGAAGATTGTCTATATTAATTTTACTTTTACAATTATATGAAGCAACAATATCTTCGAAAATAGAAGGTGATCCAGAATTTGTAATATTTAAAATACCATCCTCACAAGGAGAAAAAGGAGCGGGACCAGAATATACATTTGTTCCAGTGCTATTAAAAACACAATTATTAACAATAACATTAAAAGGTTTGTTTGATCTCATTCGTGTATGAATATCATTACCTCTTACCGTAGCTTTATTATTTTCAAATAAACAATTTTCAATTTTAACATTCGCACTTCCAATACCTGTGTAAACTTGAATAGCTCCTCCATCCGTCTTTGATATATTATCTTTAAATTCACAATCAATAATTGAACACAAAGAGGATGTTTTAGCAATCCAAATTGCACCACCACCGCCAGTACCACTCGTATTTAAGGTTGTATTATTTAAAAATTTACATTGATTAATTGAAACACCTCCACCCTCAATATAAATAGCGCCACCATATTGTGATTGATTTTCTGAAAATACACAATTTGAAACTGAAACTGTAACATTAGATACACCTTTGATATTCAATGCTGAACCATTAGTAGTATTGTTAGTATTATTATTTCCACTTAACAATGAATTATTAATATTAATTGAAATATTTGAACCATTAATTGCAATTCCCCCTGCACTAACTGAAGTATTTTGACAACTAAAAGAAGAACCCTCAAACAATATATTTAAAGAATTGCTTCCTACACTAACAGCAAATTCACCGGCAGTTCCCTTATTAGTAGAAAATGTAACGTTTCTCAAAGTGATTCCCGAAGAAGAAGTAATTGTAACAGCTTCCCCTTCACCTGATTGCTCATTCTTATAGTCTTTAAAATTTAAATTTGACAACAAAAAATTATTTATAGAATTTATTTTCATAAAGTAAATTAAATAACTGCCAGAACCAATAAATGTAGTTTTAGAAGGACCTGCGCCAATAATTGAAACTCCTGATTTAGCAGATAGAGATTTTTCAATATAATTACCTGCATCAACATAAATAAAATCTCCAGATATCGAAGCGGTTATAGCAGCTTTTAAGGTAGAGTATGGAGAGCTCTTTGTACCGGCTCCTGCTACAGTCCCTGTAGTAGTACAATAAACATCTCCAGTTAAAGAACCATCATTTACATAAATATCTTTCGCAAATGATAAGTTCGAAACAACCAACATGAATACCACCATGCCAATCCCCCTCAATGATATATTTCTCTTCATAATAAAAAAAATTAAATATCTTATTAATAAGAATGACGCAAACAATTCAAAAAAGTTGTCAACTTCACAATCTTAAAAAATAAAAAAGCAAAAATAAGAATATTTCAATAGTATCAAAATATAAAATGAACTCAAATACATTAATATAAAGCGATGTATTCGTAATAAATATTTAACAAAAAGACGAGATATAATTTTGAATATTAAAAATAAAGTTTAATTTTGCATCACAAATAATTCATCAAGGGCTAACGAGCTTATTTAAAGATGATATTTGCGGATATGGTGAAATTGGTAGACATGCCAGACTTAGGATCTGGTGCCGCGAGGCGTGTGGGTTCGAGTCCCTCTATCCGCACTGGGAAAAATCAAATGGTGTAAGTT
>CANGHE010000090.1 GCA_947453545.1 Flavobacteriia bacterium | reverse complement strand
TTATTAATACAATACTAATACTTAAATATTTTAATAAATTTTTCATAATTATAGATTAAAAATTAATATCAACTCCAAATGCGAAGGCCTTAGCTATTGGAAAACTTCCTCTTTGGTATCCACCAATAAGGGCGGATGAATAAGGTCCTGATGTTGCTCGTCCTTCAGGATTTATCCCTCGGTAATTACCAGCAAAATGAAAATATAAGTTTTGAGCTGTCATATATAATCTTAATGAAGATAATCCAATTTGTTTAGCAAATTTTTCAGGCAATTTATATCCAAGACTAACATCTCTTAGTGAAAAATAAGAGGCATCTTCAACAACGTAATCCGTTAGCATCCAGTTGAATCCTATGTCTTCATACGGAGTTCTTCCGTCTCCAGGGTTTTGAGGACTTAACCAACGATTAGACATGTAATTCAAGTTTCTAGATCTTGTTTCACTATAGTTTGCATCTCCATTTATTAATTGACCACCTTGAACACCTTGCCAAGTAAAACTAAAATCAAATGCTTTGTAAGAAAAAGTATTCGTTAACCCCCAAGTAAAATCTGGATAAGGATTTCCAATAATAGTTCTATCATTAGAATCCAAAACACCGTCACCATTTACATCAACTAATTTTAAACCTCCAGGACGCAGTGCAGAAGGAAGATTAGATGTTAATCCAGAAGCATTAATTTCTGCTTGCGAAGTCCAAACACCATCTGTTTTATAACCAAAATATTGAATTAGTGGACCACCTACAACACTTTTGTAAATTTCATTTCTTTCGCCATAATTAAGCAAATAGGCTTCGTTTCCTAATTCTCTAATTTTATTTTCGGTATGAGATAAATTAGCCGAAGTAGTCCATTTGAAAGAATTAGTTTTGATATTTGTCGAATTTAATTCAATTTCATAACCTTTATTGTCTAGACTTCCAATGTTATTCCAGGTTTGTGGTACCCCTGTAAACGCCATTTGTGCTTGCTGTAATAAAAGCTTATCTGTATAAGATCTATAGTTATCAATAGTTAAATTAATACGGTTTTTAAGAATTGATAAATCCACACCAAAATTACTTTGATAAGTACTCTCCCAAGTTATATCGCTATTAGAAGAAATAGTAGACGTTTGCGCTTGACCCGAAGTTTGAGATCCATTAGATGGCCCGAAAGAATAATCGGCATTGTGAAGTAAGTTTTGGAAACCGTAATTTAAAATACGGTTATTTCCTGAAACTCCATAACTAGTTCTAAATGTCAGCTTATTTAACCATTCTAAATTGCTTAAAAAAGATTCTTTTTTTGCAGCCCATCCAATAGATGCCGCTGGAAAAGAACCCCATTTTCTTCCTGGGCCAAAATAAGAACTACCATCGGCACGATAACTAGCAGATACTAAATATTTATTTTTATAAGCATAATTAACCCTTCCTAAATAAGACAATAAACCTATTTGATTTTTATAACCATAAGTTCCAGATTTATCAATATATAGTGCATTATTTAAAGTATTGATATCGTTACTTGGATAACCTAGACCAGTTGTTTGACTGGTTTCGGTTGTAGTTTTTTGTACTGTATATCCAGCTACTATATCAAACGAATGATTATCAAAATCTTTTTTATAATTTAAAGTATTTTCAGACAGTAAATCGATGTAAGAATTATAGGAATAGACTCCTCTACTTAACATACCATCGGCATCGGCATTTTTATCTGCCCAATCCTTTTTAGTATCGTATTTCAAATAAAAAGTATCCATTGTTTTAAAATCTAACCCCGGCAATAAATTAATAGTTAAGGTTGCACCACTTTGTAAACCGTACGATTTTGCATTAATGTCATGCATCAATAGAGAAGACATTGGATTGTTTTGAGATGAATTGAATGGATTTCCACCAATTATTGAATTAGTTTGATTACCACCAACTAACCAATACGGATTACCGTCTGGCATTAAAAGTTGTGATCCGTCAGGATAAGTTGGATTGTAGTTTAAACCCAGAAAGTGTCTTGGTTGAGCAAAATTGCCTGCTTGTATTGATCCCCATTGCGGTAATTGATTTACAAATGCTGCAGTTAAATCATTATGGTATGCAGGCAACCAACTTGGATATCTCCAGAAATTAGTTAAATTCTCAGAAGGAGAATCTTTACTTTGATAAGATGGATTTAAGTTAACGCTTAATTTTACTCTTTTGCTTAAATCTAAATCCAATTTAGTTCGGAAATTCAATTTATCGAAATTACTTTTTAACATAATTCCCTCGTCACTTTGGTAACCTCCCGAAACATAATATTTCATGCTTTTAGTTCCACCTGTAGCACTCAATTGAATATTTTTGAAATTTGCTTGTCTTAATACTTCATCTTGATAATTATACCCCTTGCCTCCCAACATTGTTTGTTCTATAATGTAGCCAGCAATTAAGTTGTTTATCTTAGTACCACTTCCTTGATAGTACATGTTTAAAGCATTAGGATTAGTAACTCCTTCTGCTTGAATAGCAGGATCGGTATTTCTAATGGCTTGTTCTTTAAATAAAAGTTGGGTGTATTCTGAAGTGGAAAGTAAATTATATCTTTTATAATCACTTTTTACACCTGTAGTAACTTTAAAAGTGAATTTGGCTTTATCTGTTTTACCA
Organism: Flavobacteriia bacterium; assembly: GCA_947453545.1. Lineage (GTDB taxonomy): Bacteria > Bacteroidota > Bacteroidia > Flavobacteriales_D > Crocinitomicaceae > CANHVK01. Next base: position 7,567 of record CANGHE010000090.1, on the reverse strand, counting down.
CTTTTAGTAGTAATTAAAATAACGCCACTTGCACCTCTAGATCCATAAATTGCGGCAGAAGCAGCATCTTTTAACACTTCTACTGAAGCTACGTCAGCCATATTAATAGCAGCAAGACCGTCTGGAATTGGTTGCCCATCTACAACTACTAAAGGATCTGCTCCAGCATTAATAGAACTTATTCCACGAATAGTAATTTTAGTATCAGCACCAGCTTCCGAAGAGACATTTTGAATTTGAACTCCAGCAATTTTACCTTGTAACGCTTGATCAATTCTAGAAACTGGCACTTCATCTAATTTATCATTAGTATATTTTGAAATAGCCCCTGTTACTTGTGATTTTTTCTGAGTACCATAACCAATAACTACTACTTCATCTAGTTCAGTTTTAGATTCAGCTAGTGTAATGTTTATTGTTTTATTTTTTCCTACTTCAACTATTTGGGGTGCATACCCAATATAAGTAAATTTTATAATAGATTTAGAATTTTTTACACCTATTGTGTAAGTACCATCTAAGTCTGTTGTGGTCGTAGTGTTTTCAAAAGTTACTGTTACACCGGGTATGGTTTTCCCTTGTGTATCGGTAACTGTTCCTGAAATTTTTAATTTATCGGTCTGCGCATTAATAATTGAAGTAAAAATTAATAGAACCAATAGAAATGTTTTTTTCATAATTTTTTTGGTTGGTTTAGGTTTGATTTTTTTTATTTTCTAAAAAGAAGATAAAATTAACAGATGTAAAAATAAAGGTTTGGATAAAACTCAAAGTCCTTTAATGGTGTAAAATTTGTACAAAACTTTATGAATTATGTGCTTTTAGTTAATGCAAGTAAGCGAATGGAATGAGGAAATTTCAAATTAATTATTCTTCCTCAGGTTTTTTTTCGTCTTTATCTTTTTTCTTATTTACATTGCTTGCATGTCTTCCGCTTCCGTCTGCATTGTCTAAAATTCCTTTTTCAGGACTCAATTCTTGTAGTACTTTTTGAAGACGAGCATAAGCTTGGCTTGCTTCTTTATTGGATGATATATCAGTAACTAATTTTTCTTCAAATGGTGCATTGCTCATGTCAAATAATTCACCTTCACGATTTAATTTCCATATTGCTTCACGAACATACCATTTGTTTCCTAGTTCAATAAAAATCCATTCTCTCGGATTTCCTTTTTTTCCCATTAATTGAGGCAAGAAACTTCGCCCATCTAATACATTCTTTATCGGTAATTTTGCACCAGCCAATTCGGCAAAAGTTGGCAAAAGATCACTTGAGTCAATCAATAATTCATTTACTTTTCCTGCCTCAATAACTCCCGGCCAATTGGCAATTGTTGGAACTAAACTGCCACACTCTAGCATAGTTCCTTTTTTCCCTGATAATACTTTACCACCAATAGTACTTCTATATGCATATTGATTTGCAGTACCATTATCTCCCATAAAAATAATTAAGGTATTTTCTCTTAATTTAAAATCCTCTAACGTTTGTAATAATTTACCTACTAGTTTATCCATATAAGCAGTATTGTCTTCATAAAAATCACTTCCCGGCTTACTATCAGGTGTTCGTTGAATTAGCGCATGAACATTTACCATAGAATAATACAAAAAGAACGGCTTTTCCTTGTTTGTTGTAATAAAATCAACCAAATGCTGGTGCATTAAATCAGGCATGTAGGTTGACGCATCTAACTTTTTATTGACCCCATTTTCAATGTAGTTTTCAGATTTCTTTTTTTCAGTTGCCCAATAACAACCACTTCCTTGAAAGGTAATATAATCATCAAAACCAAAATCACTTGGAGTTTTAGAAAATTGACTCCATTTTCCGGTTAAGGAAGTAACGTATCCGGCAGTTTTTAAAACAGAAGGAATTAAAACCTCATCTTCTGGTTTAATATTTCCAACCATATCTTGATTAACAGCGCCTGTTCTAAAAGCATAACGCCCTGTTAAAATCATTGCTCTTGAAGGACCACAAAGCGGCGCAGTATAACCGTGGGTAAATCTCATTCCGTCCTTGGCCAATTTATCTATAATCGGAGTTTTGTTGTTGTCTGAACCATAGCAACTGACGTCTCCAATACCTAAATCATCAGCAAGAATGTATATTATATTCGGTTTTGAAATGCCTTTTTTTTCTTTTTTACTTTGAGCAGAAACACTGAAAATAGTTGCAAATGCAACAAATACAAGTGTGACAAATAATTTATTCATATTTCTAGTTTATTAGTATGTCAATTCGACAATGTCAGACTGGTATGTTTTTATATCGACTTTTTTTGCCAATGCCTCATAATCAGGATTAGCATATTTTTTGGCAGCCAATTTCAAAATTCTAATTGTTTCTCCATAACTGATTTTTTGAATTTGCTCATATTCCCATTGTTTTTCATTTTTTAGATATGGAACAATCCAATCCAACGCATTTCTCATGTTTTTACCTTCACTAATCTGCTGATTCCAAAGTTGAATATTGGCATTTTCAGCTAATTTTGCAATTAAATAATAACCGAATAAATTCATATTAACATATCCCCAAGATTTTGTCCTAGCCAATTCGAAAGGCTGACTTCCATCAGTTTTTAATTGACTTTCCATTCTGTTTTTAAATATTTCTATCTCATTTAATGTTATTTCTGGTCGTTCTGAAAAAAGTGAAAAAGCAATAATTTGTTCGCTAAAAAAAGTACCATGATTGTTTTTTGAATCTGCTTCATCTTTCCCGATTGGACTTTCTAACATCCAGGTTAAATATTCTGAAAACCATTTTTTTAAGGCTTCATGGTCTTCTTTATTCCAATTTGGAGTTTCTTTAATTAAAATCGCTGCATCTAAAACCCTGTAAACATCACGCGTTTCAATAATTCCAGTTCCACGACCTGTATTCAATCCCGGAATTCCTTGTCCGAAATTTAAATTTGGATTTTGACGTGTTTCAGAATCCAAAAACCATGTCTTAATTAATTTTGATGCGAAATTTGCGTATTTGTTTTCATGCGTAAAATAGTATGCTAATGCTAATGTTAAGGTACCCTCTTCAACTTTATCTAATTCTTGAGAATCGGTAATATCATAATATGTTGGATTACGAAGTCCGTCTTTTTTGATATACGGCAATCCGTCTGGTTTAGTAGTATCTGGCCACCAGTAAGGCCCCGTGCTCATATAATCGTGTTTGTCTCCACTTGGCGGCATTTGTTTTTTATTCATTACCGAATAGGTTTTAGCTTCTAAAAGTAATTTATCTGCTTTTTTTAGTAATGATGCTAAAGCTTTTACTTTATCTGGATTGTTGGCTGAAATTTGTTCCAAATTTTTTTGTAAAACCTGCCCATCAATGGCTAGTGTTTTTGGAAAACTACTATCCTTTGTAGAATTATTCTGCGCTTGTAAACTACTGGTAAAAGAAATAATAAAGAGAAATGAAATAACTATTTTTGGATTTAGCATGTTGAATTTGTTATATTTTGCAGCAATTAAAAGTTAAATATACTAATCTCCTGATGTTTTCCAATTTAATGTATCACCTTTTAAATGTCTTAATGCTTCGGCTTCTGTTTTTATTCCTTTGTCACCTTGATCGGCCATCCATTTTTTTAACTCATCAAGTAATTTACCTTTTACTGATGCTAATGATTTTTCTCCATCTAAATTATCTAATTCATAAACATCTTTTTTGATGTTATACAATTCAAATTCTGGTCGGTTTCTATATAACTTAGCATGGGCTGCTTGTTTTGGAGTAGTGTTTGTAGATTTCAACCAACTGCTATACAATTTGTTTTTTGGTTGTGAACCCGAACTTAAAAAAGGTTCATTATAATTTAAATTCCAAATTAGTTTATAATTATGATCTTGAATGGAACGAACTGGGTAATTGTCGGATCCGTTTTTAATTCCTCTAGTGGTATGAACACCGTATACATATTGCCGAACTTCTTTAGGTTTTCCTTTTAAAGTGGCATAAAAACTTTTTCCATCTAGTTTTATTTTACCTTCTTTATCGCCCCGTAAAGTTTCTGGATCGCCACCTGCAGCTTCATAAATTGTTGGAACAACATCAATATATTGTGCTAAAATATCAGTTCTAGTATCTGGTTTAATAACCTTCGGCCATCGCGCTATAAATGCTGATTTTAATCCCATATTATAACAAGTCCATTTTCCAAATGGCATTGAACTTCCGTGTTCACTAGCAAAAAGAAAAAGCGTGTTATCTTTGTTTTTCTGTTTTTCAACAATTTTAGTACATGTTCCAACCAGACTATCCATATAGGTTATTTCGGCATAGTATTTTACCAAATCATCTCTAGTTTCTTTGGTGTCAACCATATAAGGAGCAATAGTAATTTTACTTGCATCATATTGTTTTGCATTTCCTCTGTTCCATGGAGAATGGGGCTGATTAGAAGCAACAATTAATAAATAGGGTTTAGAATTATCTTTGTTAATCCATTTTTCGGCATCGGCAAGTTCTAAATCTTTTCCTTCGCCATTATCGCTGTTTCTTCCTCCTAAATATTCAAATGGAAAATTTGCCATTGGTGCATAATGTTGTTTTCCAATTAATGCCACACGGTAACCAATTTTTTTAAAATGTTGTGCTACCGAAACGATGTTATCATACACCTGAGCATGATTAGGATAACTGCCATTTTTTACTGGAAATAATCCAGTATATAAACTCTGACGTGTTGGACCACACATGGCTGTAGCGTTATTCATGTTATCAAAAGCCAAACCTTCTTGAGCTAATTTTGCCAAATTAGGAGTGTGAACATCTTTATTTCCATAAGGTTCACAATCAATTGAAGTCATGTCATCGGCAATAAATAACAAAATATCAGGTTTTGCATTGGCGGTTTTAACCTTTAGAGTATTATTTACTACCACCCCTTTATTAGATAAAGTGGCAACAACTGGATTATTAATTTCTTCTTTATCCAATAAAAAAGTTTCTAATTTGGATTTTGTAAATTTAAAATTTTGAGTAACATTTTTTTCAATTTGGTGCTTCTTGAAAGAGGAATCCAAAAGTTGAAAAGAGGAAGCGGTAAGAATTACTATACTCGCAAAACCTAGAAGCAATAGCGATTTATTTTTCATGTTGAATTATTTAATCTTTGTTATTTATTTGTTGCTGTTATTGTTGAATTTTCCCAAACTTTAAAATTTCTATAGGCAAAATGGGTCCATTGCATTTGTCGAAATCCAATTTTTCCATCTTCAAGAATTTTCCCGTATTTAATTCCGTCATCGGTCCAATCAATAACTTTTCGTTCATCTACAAACAAAAGAATTTTACCTTCTTGTTTTATTAATTTCATTTTATGAATTGCAGTCGAATGCACCGGAATTCCAATTTCTCCCGTTTGAACTAAATTGAAACCTTTATTTTTTCTTAAGTTAGCAGTTTCCCGATTTGGATTGTCCCGACCATTTGCATAATACGAAATATGGTAATCATTCATAGCCCCTTTGGTATAATCCGTAAAGGTTCCTAGGATTCGTTTTGGCATTGAAGCATCAAAAATATTTTCTCCTTTCAAACCTTTAGCAGAGAAAAAAACAATACACAATCCGGCGTCAATTTCCTGATTTTGGGCTTCCCATTCGGCAATGAAATTTCCAGGAAAATCAACTGGGCACCAAAAAACGTGATGTCCTTCTTCATTTGGCGAATAGATGTGCATACAATTGTCTTTGAATTCCACTTTTGCTGGACCTTCTAGAATCCAATCTTTTACCAATTCCGAATTAGACAAAGCATTACTGTACAGTAACTTTCCTTTAGAAAATTCTTGAGCGTAACTAGTACTTGTAAGCATTACTAGTAAAACATAAAAAATATTTTTTAGGGTATTTTTCATTTATTAATTAGGGTCAATTTTAAATTCTATAACAATATTAAACAACGGAATGGCACTAAGATTTTTGGTTACATGCACCATTGGCTCGGCAAATTTCACTGTGTTTGCAACTTGAATTCCAGTTCCAGGTTTGCCGTTTGGAGAATAGCGAGGATCTGTTAATTGCACTTGATTTAATCGAACCACCACTCTTTGTGCGTGACTGTGCAAGGCTCGTGTATCTCCAGGATTTAGTCTTTCTTCAAAAACTCGAAATTCAGCATCTTCATAAATTACCGTATTTTTTGTTGGTTCAACCCATTCATTTGGTTTTGTCAAAGGCGGATGATTCTTTTTTAAAGCAATTTCAAAATAAGAGCCTTTCGGCAAATCATAGAATTCATTTTCCAAAAAAACGGCAATTTCTCCTCTTTTAATCTTTATTGTACCTCGATTGCTTTTAAATTTTATTTTATTTAATGCGACAATTATTCTTGTTCCAAAATTTGGTGTATTTGCTAAAGTACAAGCCGCTCCATCTCGAAGTACTTTCACATAGGCATTGTCCAAAGCGACCGAATCTTTATTTGCAATAGCAAAATTTTTCAAATATATATATGAAATCGAATTACTATTTGCAACCGATATTTGAGCCGTTAACGCAAATAAAATAAAAAATAAAAAGGAATTTTTCATAGTAATTTTATTAATTAGCTACACATCTAAAACCTAAATGTTCCATTGAAGAATCAGCTGAACTTTTCATTCTTGCCGAAACACGATAGCCACTACAGTAGGATTCATTACATAAAAAAGAACCACCTCGCATGACTCTTTTTGCAACTAAAGGCTCATCTGGATCAAAGCTTTTTAAAGGGCCTTTTGGATTTAATGCCACTTTAACTTTTTTTAACGATTCGTAATATAAATTATGGTATTTATCGGCACACCATTCCCAAACATTTCCAGCCATATCATACAATCCATAGCCATTTGGCGCAAAAGACTTAACTGGAGCAGATCCTTCAAAACCATCGGTACTTTCATTTTTATATGGAAAATTTCCCTGAAAATAGTTACAATGTAGCATGCCTTCATCTACACTTTCATTACCCCAAGAGTAAACATTCTTAGTTAATCCTCCTCTTGCAGCATATTCCCATTCGGCTTCGGTTGGTAATCGTTTTCCTGCCCATTTGCAATAAGCATTAGCATCATCCCAACTAATATGAACCACAGGATAATTATCTTTTCCTACAATATCGCTGTCTTTTCCTTTTGGATGTTTCCAATCGGCTCCGTGCGACCAACTCCACCACTGACTGTAATCTTGCAAACTAACTTCGCCTTGTGTTGGAACAAATACTAAAGATGCTGCTTTTAAAGTTTCGGAATCCGGTTTCTCCGTTTCTGGAGGCAATTGTTTTTTTAATTCCTCCCAAACAATATCCTTTTCGGCAGTTGTTTTATAACCTGTTGCTGCTACAAATTTTGCAAATTGCGCATTCGTAACTTCGGTAACATCCATATAAAAACCACTAACTTTTACAGCATGTTTTGGAAATTCATCTTGGCGTGCTTGGTCGTTATCGCCTCCCATAGCATAGGTTCCGCCAGGAATCCAAACCATTCCTTCGTGATTAGTTATTGTAAGTTTTGATTTGCTTTTTGGTTGTACTTTTTTAATTCCGTAACGACTCGGAATTTTTGCT
>CANGHE010000089.1 GCA_947453545.1 Flavobacteriia bacterium | reverse complement strand
TTCTCTAATGGCATAATTCAATCGTTCTTTGTAAATAGAATCTTTTTCTGTTCTACCAAGATTGGAAATAGCTTTGATATAGCCCGTTTTGGTCTCCATAACAATTACACAGCCGTGTTCGGCTTTATATTTCGTTAAAGACTCTAATAATGCGTGGTGCGCTATATCTTGGATGTAAACATCTAATGTTGAAATTACATCGTATCCATCCACAGGATCGATTTCGTTATTGTCTTTAATTGGTTTGTATTGACCTTGAGCAATTTTTTGCTTTAATACCCTTCCATCTTTACCGCTTAGATATTTACCAAAAGCACCTTCCAAACCGACAGCATTAGGTTTCCCGTTTTTATCTAATCCAATATAACCTATCGTTCTTTGGGCAATTTCTCCAATTGGATGCTTTCTAATCTCTGTAATACTATCAATACGACCACCTTTATAGGTGCCTAATTTTAGTAATGGAAATGATTTTAATCGAGAATATTCGGTGTAACTTAAATCTTTAGCCAAAAGCATAAACTGATTGTTTCGCTCTCTTGCTGTCTTTAATTTACTTTCAAAAAAACTACTTCCGCCTCCAAACATTTTAGATAAGGAATCACTTAGCGGTTTGACATTTAAATTAAAATCCTTGTCTGATGGAGAAACTGCATCAAACCGTACTTCATAAATTGGAACTGATGTAGCTAACAAACTACCATCTGCAGAGTAAATATTTCCTCTATTAGCAGGTAATTCAAAGATTTTGATGTCATGCTTTTTACCAAGTTCTCTATAATGAGCACCATGAACCCATTGGATATTAGTTAGTTTTAAAACAATAGCAGCAGCCATCAAAAAAATGATTAATGCTACAATGTAAATTCTAATGTTAAGGTTTTTATCTGGGGTTGACATTTATTTTAAAAAATTATTAAGCAAATTTCACATATTTAGGATTACTATTAATAAAACTTTCAATTGAATCATTTAAAAAGTTATTTGAATTTTTTAGTTCAATATAACATGTATCAATTGATCTTGTTAAGGCCATTAAAACCCATGTTGCAGCATATTTATCTTTGCGTAACTCAGGTTCCATTATTTCATTTAATAAAAAATTATCTGCTTCATCTTCGTTTCTTTTTGATTCAAAAAATGCATTAATGTCAAAACACATTGTTGACCATGCTTCTAACCCTCTACTAGATTCATAATAAATAGCTCTGATACTTAATGAACCTGGAATACTTTGTTTTTTTTTATCAACATTGCCTGTGGCATTCCAAAAGCGAGCATCGTTAACATTATTATTAGCTTGATTGATTAAACCCCAATCTGTTCTTTTGTTGCCACTGTTTACTTTGACAACATCAAATTCATTAATAATTATATTATTGTTTGTAGCAATAGAATTATTTTCAGGATTTTGTTCATGCGCATTTTTTAGTAGCAATAATGATTCATATGAACTACAACCTTGCCTTGAGCCTATATCTAAAAGCTCATTAATGATTTTTATTTTTTTTTCTAAATTAGTATTACTGCTTCTATCTATTAAAATAGTTCCATGATCCTCTGAGTCCAATGGCTCAATATTTAAATCAATTTCAAATGAATTAGCTATATGATTAGCTAAAGCAGCTATGGCAGGTTTCATTCTAAATGACTTTTTCCTTTTGGTATAAAGATGACTTTCTATTTTTCTTGCTTTTGAAATATTCCAATCACAAACAGATGTATATCTTATCAATTGTTCTTTACCACCGCTAGCAATTACAACATTTTGAGGACCAAATAGAGTGAAGAAAATATCTCTTTCATACGAATGACAGTCCTGTGCTTCATCAATATAAAGAGTTCTTCCAGCTCTAAATCCATTAATACTATTTTGATATCTTTTTTTCAATAAATCTAGATTTATTTTTTTAGTTCCATTAACATCTACTAATATATTATCGTCAAGTTTCATAGTGTTTTCAAGTAAATCAAATTTATTTTCAATATTAAATTCTTTAAAAAAAGAATCAATATTTTCTAAAACTTCTAAAGTTTTTTTTAAAACTTGATTGTAATCAGCTAAAAATATATCAGAATTTATTTGGTCTTCAAGCTTTTTAATTTTGTCCTTTTTTATTATATCAATAAGTTCTGGTATATTAGATTTTTTATCATAAACCCTTATATTACTATTGAATCTAATAAAATCAATTGCTTCCATTTTAGTACCATAATCAAAATAATTATTATTCTGAAATTTAGTGGTTAATTGATCTTTACTGATTGAGGTGGTTTGTGTGAATAGATGGTTTATATAATTTTCAATTGTTAAATAACGATTATTCATTATTGATTTTAATTCATTAACCCTTGCTTCTGACATAAGTAAAACAACACCCAGCTTCTTACTGATGTTAAACATAAATGAGTGAATAGTGTTTGCTGTCGTTGATGCTTTTTGTTTTCTATTTTGCTCATTTATAATGTAAGTAAACCCTAAAATTTGTTTAGAAATTTCGAAAACAAGCAAATTATTATAAGTCAGGAAAGTACCTCTAGAACCAGTCAAACTTCTTTGAAGCATCCATTTTAAAAGATCAGAAGATTTACCAGAACCAGCTTTACCTCTAACTTCAACCAACTGATTACCTATATTGTCAAAAGCTTTTTGAGAAGGTTCATTAAATGTATTTTGAAATCTTTCAATTTTTTGCTTTGTTAAATATCCTAAATCACTATCCTTCGAAGCTTGTTCTAAAATTTTTCGAATTGATGCAATATAAGACTCATCGTTATTCCAAGCAGAGTATCCAGGCCACCTTAGATAACTATTATAAGCGATACAATCTTGTATTAAATTAAACTTTAAATCTTTTGAAACTATAATGTTTTCACATGTAGCTGTAGTGTTTTCATTTAATACCCAAAAAATTGGATGTACAGTAATTTTTGATCTTTCAACTAAACCACAAGCATCATGGAGGTAATTAGTTAAGCCCCATTTTAATTTTGAAGCTGAATCATTTAAATCTACATATGATTTTTCTATTAAAACATTTGAAACATTTGAATCTGTAATTTTAATATTATTTATTAATAATTCATTATTTTCTATTTCTATGCGAGAATTTGAATAGTCTTTTATAATTGAAACGGCTATTATTAAATTACTTATGTAAACGAAATTATCTTTTGTATTTATTTTAGGTTTTTTTGTAGGATGATTTGGTATTTTAATAAAAATAATGAAATCTAATATTGCTTGATTAAAAACTGGAACTGGAAAATTGTTTAAAATTAATACTTCAGCTTTCTCACAATCAATTTGTAATTCTTGAAGGATGGATTCTCTTAATAAATCATAATTTAAATATGAATTTGTTCCGTTGATTTTGATAAATGCTAAATCCATATTTTTCAATTAATATAATTATTTATGAATTGATTATTTAAACTAATTAATTCATCTTTATACTTTTCAATAAAAGTGTTAATCTCAAATACTGATCTTCTATTTTGAAAGTTTTCTGTGTGTCTTTCGTCTATGTTTGCATGGCATAATACGCATAAACATTGCAGATTTTCTCTATTATTAATTAGTTTATTACCATTACGATGATGTACTTGGATAAATCTTTGGTCAAATTTATTTTCGATTTTAATTTTGCAGTTATCGCATGTAAATTTATTTTCAATTCTAAATTTCTTGCTAATTTGTTGCCATTTTTTAACATAGCCTCTAATATCTAATTCCTCTTTATTTTGAGGTTCTTTATCTTGAATATCAAGTAATTCAAAAAACCCTTGAGTGTTGTTGTAATCAGATATATTGGCTGTAATTCTGCAATTATAACATAATTCTAGAATTGTGTCTTTGTGAATTTTGGAAGATCGTCTTTGTTGTATATCAACTATATTTGAATTACTCCAATAGTAGTGACCATGAAATCTATTTTGTTCTTGTTGTTGGATTATTGTTTGACAATTTGAAATATGAAATTTAGGGTGACCAAATTGATCAACATCAGCTATTTTAATATACATGTAACCTTTGTGCTCAATCCCGTTCATCATTAAATAAATTCCATCATCTTTGAAAGTAATGTTTCCTTTACTTTCTTCTTCTGAAAAGTCTTTTCTTACAACCTCAAATCGACTTTCTTTAACTTCTGGAAAATTTAATAAATCAAGTTTTTGTGATAGTTTTTCAAATTTATACAGTTTCATTATTTCATGTTTTTTATAACTTCATCTACTAAAACTTCACTATTAGTAACAATTTTGAACTCTACTCTTCTTGATTTTTGATTGTCGATACTCTTCTTTGAAATATATGTTAGTTTATTATTTTCATCTAATGTCCTGCCATAGGACAGACCATTTGCAGTTATCCAAAATTGTAATACTTGCTTTTTTTCCAGTGATAGGTTTTTGTAATAAGATAGTTTTCGAAGAAACTGGAGTACATTTCTTGACCTATCTTGTGAAAGTTTAATATTATCAATATATGGATCAACTGTTTCGTGAATCGGAATATTATTTGTATGACCCTCAATTCTAATTTCAGCTATTTTATCATTATACTTATTTTGTAATACTATAGAAAGATATTTAGGAAAAAATGAAGTTAATATTTTTTGAAACTCTGGTTTTATATCAGATTTACCATCATCGAAAAGTACTTTCGGGTTTGTGAATTTTATGGATAAATCTTTATCTAATTCCAAATTCCATCTTATAAAATCATTTCTGAATTCTGTATTTAAATCATTATAAAGGCTCTCTTTTGTTTCTTTATAATCTTTGAATATTTTTTGTTTCTTGTTTTTGTCAATTTGCAATAGTCCCATATATGCAATGGAAATAAATAAAAATACAACCATTAATACTGTCATTAAATCAGCATAGGGAATCCAGAAATTATCTTTTTTATTTGCCATTATCTATTGTTTGCTGGAATGAATCGTTGAATGCATAAGTCTAGATTTTTTAAAGTTTCATCAAGTCTATCGTAGAATTCTGCATTTAAATTTGTTAAATCATTACCAAATTGATTACTAACATTTTTTATAATTGATACAGATTTTTCCATTTCCTTTCTGTAGTTTTCCCATACATCGCTTTTGAAATCTCTAAATTCTTCTAGTTTTACAATTAATACATCTGCACTTTCTTTGAAATTTCTTTCTGTTCTAACCCAGTCATTTAATTTGTTTGTAGTTTCTTCAAAGCTATCTGTGGTTTCTTTTAGTGTGTCAATTGTTGAAACAAGGTTATTTGTAATTTCTGAAAATTTGTTATCTGTAATCATTACTTTTTCTAATGTTTCTACTAGAGTAACTAATTTACTATTATTATCAATTAATGAATTTGAATTCAATGCCACTTCCGATAATGTTTTAGATGAAATATCAAAAAGTTCTGTTGTTTTTTGGAAATTATCAGTTAATTTTTTTATTTGATCTTTATTTTCTTTCTGCCAATCATTCATACTCTGAACACTCTTATTCAATTCTGCAAAATTCTCTTGAACAAGTCTATTAATCAATTCGCTCATTTGTTTGTTGAATTGTTCTGTTACATTTTTCATAACATCTACTAAAGCTTCGGTGTTATTTTTTGACATTAATTCTGAAAATTCATCAAATTTTTTTACAATGAATTTATTGTTATCAGTCATTGCATGAATAATTTCTTTTGTATTTTCATTTGATTTTTTTCCAATAGATTTACTATCCTCTCTTAATAATTTTAATTGTTCGTTTAATTCAACAATAGAAGTGTTTGTTGTATTTTTTAATATTATTAAATTTTCATTTGTTTGTTTAATATTTTCTTTAGTATTTTTATTTAATGTTGTAACTTGGAATTCCAATGAAGACAATAGATTTGATACTTTTTCTTCTAACCCTTTTTCTATAGTTTTTATAAGACTTTCTTTAAATTCTATAATGTTTTGACTTAATGCATTAATTGCTGCTAATTCATCTGTGTGTTTAACTGGTCTATTAGGACTTTCATCTATTTCTTTTTGAATTAATGCGTTCCATTTTTGAAAAATTATTAAACCAATAATACCAGACATAGTAGAAATGAAAGCAATTTTTAATCCATCTAATAATTGAGGAAGGCTGCCATTGATGTTCGTTGAATCAAAATTCCAAATTCCGATTGTTATACCTAAAGCAGTACAAAAAATACCTAAAGTTGGAAAAACAGAAGGTATTATATCAAAAATATATGAGTTGTTCCAAAAATTCCCTCTTTGTTTATCGTTATTTAATTGAAAACGTTTATAACGATTATAATATACAATTGAAAATGATGACCAAATTGCAAAGATTATTAAAGCTATTAAAATTTCAGACATAGTTAATTTAGTTAATTTAGTTAATTATTTATAATTTATTTTATCTTCAAATCTTTTCTTACTATCATCTCTCTATCCAATCTTATTTTTTTCTTCTCTCCTCTTTCTCCCAAAATGCAATAGTAATCTGATAATAAATCTCCTACAGCATCCTTTATTTTTCTATTTATTCGTGATAACACCACATTTATATCATTCTCCAACGGATTTACTAAAGTTTTAACTGCCCTAGTAATAACTTCAGGTTCTGTTTGATTAGTAAGAGAACTATATAAAGTTGTTAATTCTTTTTCATAATCAGTTAAATGAGAAATTTGAATTCCATCGGGATGATTTAGAAATAATAAATATATCGCCTTTTCTTTTGGATTTAACCGTAATTCCAAACCACCTAAATCTGTAAAGAAAATTTTATTTAAATAGCCCCTAATTTCTAATCTACTTGGTTGCTGCAATAGTTCGGAACGCCCTCTAAAGGTCATACTGCGTCTAATACCCTCTATTATTTCAAAAAACTGTCTTGAATATAGAGTTGGAATATCTCTTTCCATAATATTATTCATACAACTTTCACAAACATCTGCAGTACGCATCTTAAGAATTATTTGAGATTTATCTTCACAAAAATCCATTATACAACCAATAGCTTTTTTATGAACACCTTCCCAAATAGATTCTCTATCTGAAAACATATAAAAACGCATAACCCAAATAATAACTTCATATGCTATTGGGAAACGTATATCAATTGAATATCCAAAAAAATGACCCCAATTTGAAGTTTGCACAAAGTAATTTTTCATTGATTCAGATACCCCTCCAAACCAATTAATATCATTACCTACATCTGTTAATAAAACAACAAAATCATCCTGAGGTATAGATTTTGAATTTCTATATTTATCACATTCTAAGAATAATTGGTCCCATGTCTTCTTTTTCTCTTTATATGGAAACTTTATTTCTGGAATCTCAAATAATGAAAACTTAGGAGATGGCTTTTTCATCTCTCTTAAATTATATGACCTTTCAAACTCTTTTTTATCATTCCATGTTCTTATTTCCGTTTCATTATCAAATTCAATAACATCATCTTCACAAGCAATGAATCGAATTGGACCATTAAATTGCTGCAATAAATACAACACATTTAGGTAGGTTTCTTTATTTAATTCGGGTGATCTTAGTAGGTGCACATTCATAATGCCAAATTAATATTTTTTTGTGAATTTATTTAAGATGGATAAATAAATTCACAAAAAAACAAGTTATAATTATATTACTTTAAAATTTATTTGTTTTGGAAATATTCCCTCGAAAACAAATTTAGTGACATTACATAACCAAACTGGAACTAAACCTAAGTGATAAATACATCCATTAGGGGGAGTTTGGATTATTCGTTTTAGAGTTTCAAATCCTTCTGGACAATTTCTATCAGTAGTTAACATAACATCAACACAAGTACCATTGTTAGATAATTTATCGAGTAGAGTATCTGCACCTGCAACCATTTGCAATTCACCTTTAGTTCCTGTCCAATTTGGCAAATCGATATACCAACAGCCGTTTTCTTTATTAAATGTATAATTTTTCATTGCTATTGTATTTATTATCTTCTGTCTTTGTTTTTTATAAAATCTAAAAAATCTCTTTTTATGTTACCAGTTGATTTACTTGTTGAATATTGTCGCATTGCTTCACTTACATCACTCATCATTTCTGGCATAAAGGTTTTACTAAAAGAAACCACGTTTTCTCTCCTTATGTTCAACATTTTAGAGGTGTGAATTGCATCTATATCAGCACCTAAAAAAGTAAAATTCCATTTTTCAGTTGCTTCAAGCTCCTCAATAGTTCTAGCAATTTGATGGTAAGTAAATTCGCGGCTTGCATTTTCCATACCATCTGTCAGAATTACAACAACAACACTCATTTCATCATTAATAATCTTAGTTTCATTGGCAATTCTAATTTGATTAATTGACATACCAATTCCATCCAATAATGCGGTTCCTCCATTAGGACAATATTTTGATAGTTTTAAATTATCGAACTTTTTTATGTTTACATGAGATTGAACATGCTCTACATAGTTGTCAAAAGTTGTTAGAGATACTTCAAATTCCTGATCTGGAAATTCTTTTTGTAAATCTTTAATTGTATCCAATTGAGAATTGAATCCATTAACAGTAGTTTCTCTACAGTTTGACATGGAACCGCTTTTGTCTAATACAAAATGGTAAAGTGTTTTTTTGTTTTTCATGATATAAATGATTTAAAATTGTGGGACAAAATTAAATCGCTTATATAAAACTTAAGAATCTTTGCAACCTTGCAATTGATTAATTAGATATTTAGAAAAAATTTAAACCACCTCTACACCATAAACCATACTCAACGAAACATGACAATAATTAATATCATTTTTGTAACCGTTTACTTTTGATTACATAAAGTGTGCAATCTTTTTTATGAATTGCGGGAATAATTTTTATATTTGAAAGAATAAAGCGAAACAAACCTTCGTATATACAACCCGTTTTGAGTTGCTTTGCGAATGCTATTTTCGGGTATAAACAAGTTGGAAGCAAGCTTATAAAAACGAAAACTATAGAAAATATGATTTTTGGAAATAAAACAAGATTAGACGAAGTTTTTGGTATTCAAAATGAATTACCAAAATATACATATGTTAATAGAGCTAAATTAGATGAAAGATTAGATTATCTTTTAAATACTCAAAGACATATAGTAATTCATGGTGCATCAAAACAAGGAAAAACTAGCCTAAGAAAAAAAGTATTCAAAAACAGACAATTTGTTGTAATACAATGTTTACCTGATAAAAAAATTTCAGATATCCTAAATGACATTCAAAGAGCATTAAATCCATACATTACAAAAGAAAAGAAAACTGGAGATGATACAGAATTTAATAGAAAATTAGGAGTTGAATTGGATATTCCTTTAGTCACTAAAGTTACAGGAGAAGGAAGCATTACTAAAACATTGAAAAATGAAGAAACTCAAGCAAGGGTAACTGGTTTTGAGAAAGATATAAATACTATCAAAGTTTTATTGAATGAGAAAAAAAGCAGAATAATTCTAGAAGATTTTCATTATTTAGATGAAGAAGCAAGAAAAGAAATGGCTTTTTATTTGAAAAGTTTTTTTGAACAAGGAATATACATCGTAATAATTGGAATTTGGTCAGAGCAAAATCTTTTAACTTACTATAATGGTGATTTATCCGGAAGGGTTGAGGAAATTGATTTAAGCTGGGAAAATAAAGATCTTTTTGAAGTTTTAAATAAAGGTGAGAAAGCATTAAACATAACCTTTTGCGAAGAAGTTAAAAATGAACTTGTAAATTCATCATTTAATAATGTTGGTTTACTTCAAAGACTATCTGAAAGGGTTTGTTTTGAAAATGGAATAACTGAAAAAAAAGGAGTTTTCAGTAAGGCTAAAATAGATAATCTCGAAAAAATGATTCCTGCAAGACACAAAGTCATAAATGATATTAGACAACGGTATATAAAAATTCTTGATGTCTTTTCAAGAGGCTATGAAAAATCCGAATTAGAAGTTTATTTTAATCTTTTTAAAGCAATTAGTATTATTCCAAAAGAACAATTAATTGTTGGTATTCCTCAAAATGAGATGCTCAAATATATTCAAGAATTTAACGACAAAATAAGACTTTCAGATTTAACAGCAGCTTTGAATAGAACAGAAAGATTACAATCTTCAAGGGGTATCACACCAATGCTAATTATGTACAATGAAAATCTAAGAGAAATTCATCTAGTGGATAGAGAATTTTTATTTTACAGAGAATTTGGAAATCCTGATTGGGAGTGGCTGAATAAATAAAAGCCAGCTGCCAACAGCGGTTTCAAGAAATGGCGAGGCTCATGATTTATTTGAAATTGGAAAGATTTTTAATTAAAATTTTGTTTATATTTTTGAAGACTCGGTCTTGGTTAATCACTACATCTTAAAGCCGTGGCACGATATATGAAACCCTTGTACATTGAATTATTTCTGATATGTATATTTCATTATAAATAATATAATTGTAGTTTATTTCAATTGATTAGCTTACACAAATATATTAAATCGCATTTTTATTACATTACATCACCTCCACCCCATCTGCCATATTCAACAAAACATCATAATAATTGAAATCATTTTTGTTTCCGTTTTCTTTTTCAATGATATTAATTGTGCAGTCTTTCTGAGGAATTGGCGGAAAGTAAAGTGAAAAATAGCGCCAATCTTTAGTAGATTCAAAATTGAGTTTTGCAGGTGCAATTGTTATCCCTTCAGCATTTGTTAATGTGTATCTAATTTTCGTTTCAACATTCTCAATAAATGTATTGGGTGAAATTTTAATCCAACCCCCATTATCATATTTATATGTGGTGATGTATCCAAAATCGATTTTGGTAAATTCATGATATAAATTTATTCTGAGTAATTTTGGATTCGTCTCCCCGTGGCCAAACCTATTAAGATGAA
>CANGHE010000088.1 GCA_947453545.1 Flavobacteriia bacterium | reverse complement strand
GTTGCTTCTACACCCACTGCATTCTGTGAACGGTAACCATAATGTACCCCATCAAAACGAGATAAATTAGATGATGCTTCCGCAGTAGAAAGAACATAATAAGTAGGAACCATATAATCCAAATATGGAAAAGATACTGGCTCTACCGTGTGACCTTCTTGTTTTAATTTTTCAATGATTGCTTCTACACGTACTCTAACCTCTGGGTGAATCCCCTCAGTCTCAAAAGCCTCTTGAATATATGCAATGCGTTTTTTAGAATCTTTAAATTCTGGTGCGTAAGATCCAACTTCTCTCGAAGAAGAGGTACTATCCATCGCATCTTTTCCTGCCATAACTTCTGTAACAAGTGCAGTATCTTGTAAAGTATTAGCAAATACCCCAATTTGATCAAATGAAGATGCGTAGGCTATCAACCCATAACGACTAATTCTACCGTACGTTGGTTTAATTCCAAATGTACCCGTAAAAGCGGCAGGTTGACGAATTGATCCACCTGTATCACTACCTAAAGCAACTGTACATAAGTTAGCAGCTACAGCAGCGGCTGAACCTCCCGAAGAACCTCCAGGTACCTTATTTCTATTAATTGGATTTCTAACTGGTCCAAATGCTGAATTTTCATTGGAACTACCCATTGCAAATTCATCACAATTCAAACGACCAATCACAATAGCATCTTCAGCTAATAAACGCTCAAGTGCTGTTGCTGTATACAAAGATTCAAAACCTTCAAGTATTTTAGATGAAGCAGAAACCTTATGTCCTTGGTAACAAATATTGTCCTTTATACCAACAACTAATCCTGCTAATTTACCAGCAGTACCATTTTTCAATTTCTCATCTATACGCTTTGCATTTTCTCTTACCGTTTCGGTAAAAACTTCTAAAAATGCATTCAGGTCTTTATTTTCTTCAATACGTTGCAAATAAACTTCTACAACATCCAATAAAGTAACACCTGAAGCAAGCGCAGACTTTACTTCAGCAAAATTTTTATACATAAAAACAAATTTTAAGCTTCTTTTTTGTCTTTATCTTCTGGGGTAGATTCTCCCTTTGAAGCATCTTTGAATTCCTTCATTCCTTGTCCTAAACCTTTCATTAATTCTGGAATTTTTTTACCTCCAAATAATAAAAGTACAACTACAAAGATCAATACAAATTGCCAAGGGCCCATTACACCTAATATCATAATTCAAGTATTTTATTGGACAAAGTTAAACAAATAAAACCATTGATATAGAAAAAGAACAAGGAAATAATCAACCGAATTTAATCCTACTTGAATCCGTTATTAGTTATTCAACACATTGAATTCATCTTACATTCCTGCTAAATTCAAACGTAATTTAAACCCTGCACTTGTGTTTCCTGTTGGATACGAAGTAGCAATTTTCGGTGTATTAATCACTTGGTCATAATACAACATCGCCGTTAAGTTTGGTCCCAAATTGTAGTCAATAGAAGACTTAATTGAAATAACACGTTGCCCTGCTGTAGCTTGATTTGTATTCTCGACGATTTTACGAATAACGGTAAAATTATCTCTAAAAGAAAAATCAAAACGTATATTCAAATCATTTTCAAGTACTTTCCCTTGTAATTTGAATGGCATTTTAACTTTTGAGAATTTCACCCCTGATCCAACCACCCATTCTTTTGTAAGCATTTCTGTAACTTGCTGATTACTTAATGCTAAAGATGCATTTCGATCTTTTTTATATTCAATCTTTGTAATCAATCCTTGGCCTAAAAAATTCCATGTAGCATCAATTCCAAGTAATGGTGAAAAGCGTTCTGTAAGAGTTATATTTTGAATTTGATGTTCTGTAATAAAGTTGTTATTCAAATCAAATGTTGTTGGATTTCCTTGTGCGTCTAATTTAGCTTGTAAATTCGTTTGAATACCTGAAATACTAACTGATGAAGTATATCCATGACGAATAACAAAGTTTTTTGCCCGCTTTTTCATAAACTCATACTTTGTCAATCCACTATAATTAATTGACCAATTGGGTAATGGTAAAGCTGAAATAGGGTTAATATTTCTTACCGATTGCTTATTATTGGTATAAGAAGTTAAAAATGCACCAATGAGGACATCTTGTTGTGTAGCACCATAACCTTCAGCATAACCGTTCGATATTTTAGTGGAATTAGAATTTTTATGCCCTAATAATTGACTAACCTCCGATCTACTATCACGTAATTTAGTAAATGAAGATGAAGAATAATCATTCGCTAATGTGATAAAAGAAGATTTTAAAGCAATTGTTGAGTAAGTCAATGTACCTGTTTGTACTTGACTTTGTGCTTCGTATTGTTTCGTTGAATCACTCCATCTAAAGAAATCATTTGAATTTAATGTATAATTACGATTAAATGAAAACTCAATTGCAACATCTTTGATCGGTTCAACTGTAGCTCTACCAGAAATATTTTGTGTATGTGAAATAGTATGTTGTTTATTCAGTGCACTATTTTTAACGAGCCAATTATTCTCTGCAGCCCTTCTGGCGAAATCATAATTTGTTTTATTACCATAGAAATCATATGTTTGTTGCCCAGCCAAAAAGCCTGCTAAACCTGCTAAATTACCCCCATTCGCTCCTAAAAATCTTGTTTCTTGATTAAAGCCTGGAAGTAATGTCCCATCATTCAGCGTATATGAACCTGACGCTGATCGAACAACCATTATCGTTCTAGCTATTGCACCAACAACTGGATTAATAGGTTGTTTACGTCTTTTTTCTCGTGCCTCTTCTCTCTTTTGTTTTCGACGAATTCTATCCTCTTTCCTTTTTTCCTTTTTTGTCAATTGATTGTAAGGTTTACCAAAAGATGTAATATTAGGGTCTAAAGTCTTTTTTGGTTTATCTTGCTGTGTTGTAGCACCAACCTGAGTACGCTGTGATTTCGTAGTTGATAAAGCTTTCTTTAAAAAATTAGATTTACTATAAAAATTAGTGAAATTTAAAGTTGTATTTAAACTGATTGCTCTACTATTTTGAATGGTGTTACCGTAAGTGGCTTGACCTAAGGGGGCGCGTTGCCAATTGTAAGTACCACTATATTTTGCATTTGCAGTTACCCAATCCAAAGATGGAATTTTATCTAGTGGAAAATTATAGTTAAGTGCATAATCATGCGTATAATCCATTGTTTTTCCTAAAGTATTCAATTGTCTTTTAATAGTGTCTAAAAATATCTGATAACCAACAGGATCATCTTTTTTACTAACACGTCCATTACCTTCATCAAATATTGCACGGTCCGATGCGTTGAATGTAAACTTCATGTTTTTTGTTAAATCATATCCTAAATTATAACTTCTATTCCATGTAAATGATTTAACATAAACAGGATTAAACTCATAGGTCGGAGCAAGATTGTTTCTAACTTTTCTTTCATTATAATTCCTCAATACATCATTATTTACTGCAATTGTCTTAGGAGTTAAATAAAAATTCGCATCACGAATAATTCCCCACCACTTTGATTTTTGCATAAATTTGACCTTTTTAAAAGGCTCAATAGGCTTAGCAGTAAAACTGTAATTATAAGTCAATCCACTTTTCCAGGTTTTTGTACGATCAAATTCTAAATTAAAATCACGCTTAAATACTTCACTATAACCATATGAAACAGCAAAATTAGATATATTCCAAAAGTGTGGTTTACTATCTGGATTTGCCTCTTTACGAACATTAGTAAAGTTATATGACTTTCGTTCTGTATAATCTTGACCTGCTTTTGCTCTTTTTTGTTTTTCTGCAAAATCATAATCATTTAATTTAACATCTGGATTAAAAGGATCATATTCCGGATTAATAATACCTAATGAATACCCATAGAAAAAGGGTAATGAGACCTTCAATCTATTTCCTAAAAATTGACCCAATTGCACGTTAGTATTAAAATCAAATCCTATTTGCTCATTACGTTGGCGTTCTTGGACACGACTCTCTATTGTTCCCCAATTTACACCACTATAATTCCCAGAAACCGATACGTTTGCGAAATCTGCTGCTTGTAATTGAACTCTACCTACCGCTGCTGACCCACCATTATTTTGGAAATCTGTTAAACGTAACTCATTAATCCAAACATTAGCACATTTAGCTAATCCATCTTCTGTCCAATGTTTATTCGTTTCTTTAGCTGGATTCCTTAATCCAATCATAATTGTTTTTATACCTTGTAAGTTAGGACTCCCTTTTACTTTCAATAATCGAGTGGAATTTGCGGGATCAACCATGACATACTCAGTAGTATTTGAAACTGATGCATTATTTCTCTTCTTCTTAACCGTTAATAAATTGTCAAAATCTATTTCCATGTTATTAGCATCAGGCCAAACCTCATCAGGAGCATTTGCACCCCAAGCTGTAGTATTTAGAGGCATTTCATACTCATAATAATTATCTGTGAAATCAGACCCTAAACGAATAAACAATGTTAAATCTCCATTTTTTAAGGGAGAAGTTTTTGACATTTCCTCCGCATGCACAAACATTTTTAATTTTTTATAAGTACGTACGTCAAACTGTACATTTTTATATGCCGCGCGCGCTGTTCCATCTTGTAAATTACATACTTCTAATGATAGCGCTTGCTCATTTAATTGTCTTTGTTGGACTTGAGAGGGATCGATTTCACGAATAATTCCAGGTGGGATTTGATAATTAATTGGAGTTCTTTGTGCATTTTCTTCTACGTTAACCGCGGCAATATTGAATGTTGTCAAATTTGGATCAGTTTGAATAATTTCTCCAGGTAAACTCAAATCACCATTAAACTTTCTCCACTCACCTCTTATAAATTCGAGTCGTGCAAAACGTACAACGACTTCTTCATTAAATCCTTGTAAAAACATACGCATAAAACGTATCGAACGAAAATCTGTTATTCCATTTATTATTTTATCAGGTTGCCTTATTGGAACTTTAAATTGAACCCATCTTTCAGTTTTAGTTCCATTTTGATAGGTTTGAATATTCGTTACATAATTTTTACCAACTTCTAAATCTTTGTTCCTTAAACTAACCTTATATTGGTAGTAACTTTCAGTTTCTGATAAGTTATTATCTTGATTAATATCCTCTATATCAGGCAGGTTTGTTGCTTGTGTAGGGTAGCCTGCAGCATTGATATTTGCTGACATTTGAACAGAAGGTGAATTTCCTTCCATATGATTAAACTTTTTATAACGCGTCAAGATATCAGCCTGGTCTGCATCATATTGATCATCTCTATAATATTTATAATCATCTCCAGATGGATCATCAATCATCTTTTGTTTAGTATCAGGAGTTAAATTAGGATTATTTTGAACCCATTTTACATACGAGTCATATCGTTTCTTTTCAGCATCATTGTTCCAACCATCCAAACCAATATCTTGATTTTCTAAGCTTGTTGGATTTGTATCAAACGCATTAACTACCACATTTTGTGTTGAAACTCTAGCCCAAGCTGTAGTATCAATATTGTCTAATGGTGCATCAGCTGAACTTGGCAAACCATTTTCAAACTCTTTACGAGAATCAGGTAGAACATCTTCAGAAATATTACCTAAATTAAAATATAAATCACCTCCTGTGTGAGACGTTGTAGGTTCTACTTTCTCTGCATCTTCATTAAATGGATCTAATATCCAAAACTGTATAAATTCTATATTCGCTAATTCGAAATCATTCGTGGATAATGAACGCATAATTCCACCCCATTTCGTTTCGGGATTACTAAATCTTCCTAATTTGTCCAAAACAGAAGTCGTATCATAATTATACATTCCTCTTTCCTTTGGATAATATGCAAGTTCTAAAATAGGTATGTTAGTAAACGTACCATATTGTTGCTGCAAATTAGGAAAGATATCTTTCTGATTTACCATACGCATACGGCTATCAGTAAGCATTTGAGGGCTATTTTTTACATTATCTGGAGTTAAACTACTTGCCTGATAAAACATTGGATCAATTAAATACCAAGCAACCTTAGATCTCTTAAATCCAGCACTCAAATCCTTTTTCGTAGCTTCAGGAAAGAGTGTCGCTTGTCCTTGAGGTATCGAAGCTAAACGCCAAGCATTTGGAGTTCTTAAATCAATGGTACTTTGACTTCCTTCAAAATCATCAACATAAGATATCCCTGCAGCTGATATTGCTTTCGGTGTGCCTGGAATTAGATGAGCAACTTCCCCCGTTATAGAAATGGATGATTTTGCCTTAGTAGATATCATTGGTAATAGATCTACTAACTTAGTAAGATAAGGTAAATCGTGTTTAAACGAAATATCCATTCCTATCATGTTATTTTTAAATGGCTCTGAACCAATATCCACTTTTTGAGTAATTGGACGTTCAGTCATACGCATCCAGGTTGCACCCAAATTAAAATCTTTATTAAAACGATAATTCAAGTGTGTCCCTATCATCGAACGTGCTTGAAATCCAAAAACTGAATTACTTTCTATCGAAATTTTTATAGGTGTATTAGACTCCAAGACACCTGAATTCAAAATTTTAACTCTTCCTAGGTTATAATCTACTGTGAAATCTGTCCCTTCAACTAATTTGATTCCTCCAGCAGTAACAGTTACTGCCCCTTGGGGAACATTCAATGAATTTAAAGGTATATCTGAACTAACAGATGACTGATATTGACCTCTAAATAAGAACCGGTTTTTGGAAGGAATTTGCTGAGCTGCGGTTTTAGTAGAATCATATAGTTCTGTAAATGCTATTTTATCAACAACTGAAGCTGGGATACCTTTAGATAGCATTTTTTGTTGTAAAGTCTTTCCAAAAGGTTCGGATGTAGAAAAATAAATACGGCCATTTTTAGGATTTATTGTACCACCGTTATCCGCTTTATTTCCATTAAAATTAACCGGAGCAAAATCAAATAATCCATCCGAAAAAGGTTGATTATTAACGTTCATTTTATCCATCCCTAATAAAGATACGAGTTGTTCTTTATCAAGCCCATTGTAAGGGAAAAAATTTACAGGTAAACTTGTAGAAGGATTATTGTATAAAACATCTAATCGAAAACCTGTTTTATCTAATTGATAGGCACCAATAGAATAAACATTCTTCATCATCAAATCCCAAATTTTATTTTTAGGATCTGTTAACGTAGGTTTTAACAACTTTAAAAACAATGCTTCTTTACCTGCTACACCATCAGTCGAAAACTGACCAACTTGATACGTTTTACCTTGATAAGTATACTCATAAGCAACAGCTAGAACCTCGTCGTTTATAAGAGGTTGATTCAATGATATATATCCTAATAGTGAATTATAAGAATACTCTTGTTCTGTTAATTTTCTTGCATTTTCTACTTTCTCAAAAGTAACCGCTTGTTTAAAGGGACCTGGAGAAGAGACTGTACTGTTTAATACAGAAACAGCATTGGAAAAATCTTTGATTTGATTTTGTGTTAATAACCAATCGTACAATCCATTAGAAGTATTTTCTGGCAGTTCAACTTGACTATATTTTCCTGGATTTCCTTGTACATTTTCTGGTTTAGATTCTCCTAAATCCGTGAAAGCAATAATATTTCGAGTATTAACTGTACTATTTACCCTATTAGTTAACCACACTTCCATACGCGTGATACTTACCTGCGAATTAACAATTGGTAATTGCGCCATTGCAGTATCATATGTATTTCTGAAATAATGATTTATAAAATAATGTCTATTTGATTCATAATTATCCGCAGTCAACTCAAAATTTTGTACTTGCGCTTTTCCTGCAATATTTATTTCTTGCTTCTTACCTTTTGAAGATGCAATAATATTATCGACCGTTAATTTACCAAACTTCCATTGTGTTTTGACACCAAAAAGTGTTTGAGATCCTTGAATTAAAGATGTATTCAAAGGCATAGAAACGTTACCTAATTCAATTTTTTGAAGTATTTGATCTTCATCTCCTGTGTATCCTAATTTTGTAACATTTTCAAAATCAAAAGCTGCTTGACTGTTATAACTTGTACTTAATTTTAATTTTGTTCCTATTTGACCAACAAGATTAATCTGCATATTTTGTTGAAAATCAAAACGTGTAACTCTTCTTTGATTTACAGGCAATGCAGGGTTATCATAACGAGAAGAATTTACACCTAGAGAAACTTCTAAAGATCCTTGAGGTTTTATACTTATTTCATCAGACCCAAAGAAATTAATAAATCCTTTTCCACCGACTTTTATAGGCGGGACCAATGCTTTTCCTGGATCTTCGGTTTGAGCATCTAATTTATCTTTCCAATTTTGAGACAATGATTTCTTTCTTTCATACTCAATATATTCCTTCAAAGTCATTACCGAAGGATTACGATAATTCAAAAAATCTTCATTACCCATCGTCTCTTTGAAGACATATTTTTTTAATACTGGATCATAAACAATAGTTTGTTTTTTAGAAGTCGGATCTCCTAAATCAAAACGCTGTTGCTTAGTTTGTGTGGGGTCATAAGTCTTTTGTATCGGGAAAGGGAGTGATTCATCTTTAATTTGAGCATTCGCACTTCCTATAAACAAAGATAGCAAGGTCAACAAAATTGCCTTGCTACAAAATGTATTATAGCTACTTGCTCTACCTATCAAAACTTACAATATTTTTAAAGCACCTTTAATTAGTTGTTCAACAGTATCCTCTCCGGTACTGATTTTATCCAACGCTTTTTCAGCATTTTTCTTGTCAAAACCTAAGGATACTAATGCAGTTAACGCATCAAACTTGTTTGTATTGTGCCCAACAGGTAAATTTTCAACAGATATACTCCATTTCGCCATCTTATCTTTCAAATCAATGATAACACGCTGTGCTGTTTTTACACCAATTCCTTTGATACTCTGTATTGTACGAACATCTTCTGTTTGAATAGCATGGGCAATTTCATGAGGAATTAAGGAAGAAAGCATTATCATTGCTGTATTCGGACCAATGCCTGAAACAGAAATTAGATAATTAAACATTTCCCTTTCTTCTTTTGAAGCAAAACCATATAACAATTGAGCGTCTTCTCGAACGATAAATTGAGTATACACCTTTATTGCTTCATCAGATCCAATCGAGGAGAATGTATTCAATGAAATTTTAACATCATAGCCAACACCGCCACAGTCAATAACCAAATTGGTAGGATTTTTTTCTATTAACTTACCCTGTAATTGCGCTATCATCCTACTTATTTTGTGCGTCTACTACCGCTACTTTTACCATATTTACAATCTCACGAACAGATGCTCCCATTTGAACAACGTGTATGGATTTCTTCAATCCAACCAAAATTGGACCAATTGCTTCACCTTCAATCATTTCTTGAAGTAATTTATACGCAATATTTCCTGAAGATAAATTCGGGAATATCAAGGTATTCACTTGCTTGTTAGCCAATGCTGAAAAAGCAAACTTATCCATCATCAAATCATTATTCAATGCAAAGTTGGCTTGTACCTCACCATCAACAGTTAAACTCGGATACTTTTCATGCAAAATATCAACTGCCTGTGCCATTTTAATAGAATCTTTTCCTGGCGAAGAACCAAAATTAGAATAACTCAACAAGGCAATTTTAGGGGTTACTCTAAACTTACGTATCGTTTTAGCTACATTATTAGTAATCTCAGCTATTTGTTCTGCTGTTGGATCCATATTGATTGTAGTATCAGCTAAGAACAAAGGACCTCTTTTCGTCATCAGGATATATAACCCTGCAATTGTATTCACATCTTTTTGTGTACCAATTGTTTGTATAGCAGGACGAACAACGTCTTTGTAATTACGAGTTGCACCCGAAATCATGGCATCAGCATCGCCTTTCTCTACCATCATCGCACCGAAATGATTACGCTCACGCATAATTTGTATCGATTCAAATTCGGTAAATCCTTTTCGTTTACGTTTCTCAAAGAAAGCCTTACCGTAACTCAATCTACGTTCTTGTTCCTCCTCAGATTTAGGATCTACAATTTGAAAATCTGTAAACTCTAAACTGTATTCACGAATAATTTCTTCAATTCGTTTTCTATTGCCTAACAAAATTGGAAATGCAACTCCTTCTTCGCTAGCAAATTGTGCCGCTTTTAATACTTTATAGTTATCTGCTTCAGCAAAAACAACACGTTTTGGATTACTTTGAGCCTTTGCAGTAATATTTCTCAATAATTTATTATCTAACCCCAAACGGTTTTTAAGTTCCATTTCATAAGCATCCCAATCCTTGATCGGATTTTGAGCTACGCCAGAATCCATTGCTGCTTTTGCTACCGCTGGTGCAACATAATAAATCAAACGTGTATCCAATGGCTTAGGAATGATTTGCTCACGTCCAAAAGAAATACTTTTGTCACCATAGGCTTCTATAACTTCCTCTGGAATCGTTTCTTTTGCTAATGAAGCAATTGCCTTAACAGCAGCCAATTTCATTTCTTCATTAATTGTCGTTGCTCTAACATCCAGTGCCCCTCTAAAAATAAAAGGAAACCCAAGTACATTATTCACTTGGTTAGGATGGTCTGAACGACCCGTTGCCATTATGATATCTTTACGCACTGAAATAGCATCTTTATAAGAAATCTCTGGTTCTGGATTAGCTAAAGCAAAAACAATTGGATCATTTGCCATTGATGCAATCATCTCTTTAGACACCAAATTTCCTTTGGATAAACCTAAAAATACATCTGCATCTACAAACATTTCTTCCAATGTTTTATCTCCATCTGTATGTTGACCGAATAGTAATTTATTATCTTCTAAATCTGTTCTTCCTTGATGTAAAAGACCTTTACTATCAAACATATAGATGTTCTCAAACTTAGCTCCTAACGAAGTATATAACTTAGCACAAGACATTGCAGCTGCG
>CANGHE010000087.1 GCA_947453545.1 Flavobacteriia bacterium | reverse complement strand
TGGAAAAGCAATCAATGATAAATTAATTCCTATCAATGAGACCACCGGAATTGTAACAATAACTGGTTTTGTAGGTAAACCTGAAGCAGCGAAAAAATCGCGTGGAGAACAATACTTTTTTGTGAACAATCGTTTTTTTAAAGACTTTTATTTCAATCATGCCGTTACTATGGCATTTGAAAATCTACTTGCACCAAAAACATATGTTTCCTACTTCTTATTTTTTGATGTTGATCCTGCCACAATTGATGTAAATGTGCACCCAACAAAAACAGAGATTAAATTTGAAGACGATAAAGAAATATATGCCATTTTAAAAAGTACTGTAAAACAAGGGTTAGGAAAGTTTAATATTGCACCTTCACTTGATTTTGATTTAGAAACTAGTTTTGATATTCCATATGATACTTATAAGAAACCTGTGGTTGAACCTAAAATAAATATTAACCCAGATTACAATCCGTTTAACACATCATCTCCAAAAATTTCATCAAGTGGAATTAAATCAGGAATGACTGATGCAATTAGAAATTCAGGATTTAGCAGTAAAGAATTTTCCAAAGAGGATTGGAGTAGTTTTTATGAGATTGAAGATATTGCACCTCAGGAACCACAAACTTTAGATTTCGAATATAATGCAGCAGAAGAAAAACACTCAGATATATTAATTAAAGGGAATTACATTATAAACACTACCAAAAGTGGTTTGATTTTTATTCATGCTCGTCGCGCACAAGAACGTATTGTTTACGATGAAATTATGCAAACCTTTATTTTTCAAGCATTAAATTCACAACAATTACTTTTCCCTGTATCTTTTCCTTGCTCAAATTCTGTACGTCTTTTGTGGCAAGAAAATAAAAACACACTTGAAAGAATGGGGTTTGTTTGGAGTACGAATGAAGATGGTTTAGAGATTCAAGGAGCACCATCGGAATTAGGATTAGATAATATTGATGAAGCAATTCAAACTATTTCTGCTAGTCTCGCATTAAATACCTTAGATAAGGGAGAAATGGCTCATATTATTGCCATAGGAATTGCACAAGCTTCGAGTAGAAAGAAAGCGAAGCTTCATAAAGAGCTAGCAATTCATTTGTTAGATAAATTATTTGCTTGCAAAGAACATCAATATAGTCCATCAGGTAAATTAATTATTGATACACAATCTATTGAAGAATTAACCAACAAATTTTAAATTATGTTTTCACTGTCATCTATCCCACCTGTAACTAAAAATATATTAATCTTAAACATTCTATTTTATATCGCCTCTTTAGTGTTGGCAGGTAAAGGAATCGACTTAATACAATTACTTGGGGCGCACTATGTTAATTCTCCGCTGTTCGAACCCTATCAAATAGTAACTTATTTTTTCATGCACTCAAAAGATTTTTTCCATATTTTATTTAATATGTTAATGTTAGTTATGTTTGGTGCACATCTTGAAAGAATTTGGGGACCAAAACGTTTCTTTATATTCTACATAGCATCCGCAATTGGTGCATTTGCATTATACAACATTATAGGAGTATATCAAATTATACAACTTAAGGAACAACTAACACAATTAGGTTATAACATAACATCTATTAACCAAATTATAGCAAATAATGAATTAACACAAATCCCGCTTTTACACCCTGAAGATACTGGGGTATTATCGGATTACTTATCAAAATCAATTATTCCAATGGTTGGTGCATCTGGTGCAATTTATGGAATTATGGCTGGATTTGCCTATCTATTCCCTAATACTGAATTAATGTTATTATTCCCTCCTATTCCGGTTAAAGCAAAATGGTTAATTTCCATATATTTTGTGATAGAGTTGTATTCTAGTTTTCAAAATTATCAAGGAGACAACGTAGCCCACTTAGCACATGTTGGAGGTGGTATTACAGGGTTTATTTTAGTTTTTATTTGGAACAAAAATCGTTCAACTTTCTATTAATTATGAATACAAATTCTTCATTTATCAACGAAATCAAACGAAATTATGTATCTGGTGGGATGCATATGAAGTTGATATATGTAAATGTGATTATCTTCCTATTTATTACTATATTCAATGTTATTGGAAAATTATATGGAGGTGATACTTCTTTGATAATAAGTGATTTGACAACTTCAGTTTTCACTTTAAAAACGAATCCAGCTGAATTTATTTTACAACCTTGGGGATTGATTACGAGTATTTTTGCTCATTTTGGTTTAATGCATCTTCTTTTTAACATGTTGTTTCTATATTTTTCTGGTAAAATGTTAGAGCAGACAATAGGACAAAATAAATTACTCATTATATATATATTTGGTGGTATATCGGGTGGGTTATTTGAAATTATAGCTCATTCAATTTTCCCTAGTTTATCAATGAATCAAATTATCATTGTTGGCGCATCTGGTTCGGTTATGGCTATTTTTGCAGGTTTAGCATATCACCAGCCTAACACAGAAATATTGCTTTATGGTATAATTAAAATGAAGATAATATGGTTGGCTATTGGTTACTTTATAATTGATTTGATAGGAATAGGTTCAAATGATGGTACTGCTCATTTTGCTCATGTTGGTGGTACATTATTAGGGATTTTTTTGATGCAGCAAAATCAGAAATCATCAGGATTATTAAACAAATTAGCATCCATTATCACTAAAATACATTTTCCTAGGTTATCTCAAAAGAATAATTTAACAGTAAAAAAAGGAGGGCGTCCATTAACTGATGAAGAATTCAACTTGCAAAAGAAACAAAAACAAGAAATGACAGATAAAATCTTAGATAAAATTTCAAAATCAGGTTACGAATCACTCTCAAAATCAGAAAAAGAATTTCTTTTTAAGCAAAGTAAAAACGGATAACATGCTCTCTAAAATAAAAAAATATAAGCCGATAATGAGAATACTAACCTTTGTGTGTTTGGTATGTTTATTATTTGCTTATTTGTGTCCTTTTGTTCACCCATCAGATTTTTGGATACTTCCGTTTTTTGGTTTAGCCTACCCAGTTATTTTACTTTTTACTTTATTATTCTTGATCTATTGGGCATTTGTACGTTCAAGAATGTTTTTTGCTGTTTTGATAGTACTGTTTTTTGGTGGAAAACTGCATTTTAGAACAGTGGTCATACCTTTTAGTCATGAAACCATTTCTGCTGACACAACAAAACAATGGAAAATAACGAGTTACAATGTTCGATTGTTTGACTTGTACGAATGGGGAAATGAAGGGAAGTATGAAAACAGAAATAAAATATTTCAATTTTTACAAGAGCAGAATTCGGATGTTATTTGTTTTCAAGAATTTTATCAGCAAGATAGACCAACAAAATTCGCAACTAGGGATACTTTAAAAGGGTTGTTAAAAACCCCATATTGTCATGAAAGATATAGTCACAAACTAGAAGGAAGACAAAATTTTGGTATTGCTATGTTGTCAAAATATCCAATGATTGCTCGAGGAGATATAATTTTTGATGATCCTGAAAATGTAGATAATAATTATTGTGTTTTTGCTGATATAGTAAAAAACGAAGATACTATACGCATATACAATGTACATCTTCAATCAATCAAGTTTAAACAAGATGATTACAAAGTTTTTAGTAAAAATGCGCATAAAATAGAAGATAAAAAATCAACTTTGCAATTACTAATTGAAAAATTAAAAGTTGCATATCCTAAACGTGCTGAACAAGCAAGGAAGGTAACAGAACATATGCAACAATCGCCTTATCCTATCATAATATGTGGCGATTTTAATGATACTCCTATGTCGTATAGTTACAATATATTTAGTAGTTTGTACACCGATGCCTTTAGAAATGCAGGTAATGGATTGGGGGTTACATACGCAGGTAAAGTACCGGCAGGACGTATAGACTATATCTTTCATTCTAAGAATTTACATTCGGCCGACTTTAAAATACAACAAGAAGTTTACTCTGATCACAGAGCAATATCATGTGTCATTTGGAAATAAAAAACTAAAAAACTTATTAATATGTTAATCGAAATCAATCCAGACAATATCAATTCCAATTACATAAACAGAGTTGTAGACGTTCTTAAAAAAGGGGGGATTATTATATTTCCAACTGATAGTGTTTATGCGATGGGGTGTGATTTATACAATAAAAAAGCATTAGAAAAACTTGCTAAATTAAAAGGTATAAAACTGAATAAAGCGAATTTTTCAATCATTTGTAACGATTTTAGTAATCTATCTAAATACGTAAAACAAATAGATAAACCAATTTTCAAGCTATTAAACACCTATTTACCAGGTCCATTTACATTTATTCTTCCTGCAACAAATGAAATTCCTAAGTTGTTTGATTCTAATCGAAAAGAAATAGGGATTCGGATTCCAGACAATCAAATTATATTATCAATTGTTGAACAACTAGGAAATCCAATTGCAACAACCTCCCTAAAAGACGAAGAATCATTTTTAGAATACCATAATGACCCTGCTGAGATATATGAGCGTTATGCTGAATTAGTAGAATTAATTATTGACGGAGGATATGGAAAATTAGAAGGTACTACTATAGTTGATTGCTCTACTGGTGCGCCAGAAATTATTCGTCAAGGATTAGGTATATTAGTTTAAGATGGTAGTATTAAATATAGTTGTAGGTGCGATTATAGGCGCAATTAGTATTTACTTCATTATTAAACAAAACAATTATTCTTCCGCATCAATGGAAGAATATACAGATTTAAAAAATCAATTTAATCAATTACAAATTAAGAATTCTGTTTTAGAAGAAAGGATTAATAACCTAACATCAGAATTATTAACATCAAACAATAAAGCGACTTCTTTAGAATATGAGAAAAACGAAAAAATTAATCTTGTAATAAAACTACAAGCACAACTCGAATTTCAGAATCAAACACTATTTGAAAAGCAAAATGAAATTCGCACTATTCAAGAAAAAATAGTTGATTTAAATCAAGAAAATGAAAAGATCAAAATAGAAAATAATTCATTGAAAAATGATCAACTAATAAATATACAATCACTTGAAAAACAAAAAGAAATAATAAATGATTTAAATAATAAATTTACTACTGAATTTGAAAATATTGCTAATAAAATTCTGGAACAAAAAACAGAAAAATTCACTAATCAAAATAAAACACAACTTGAAGAAATCTTAAAACCGCTCGGAGAAAACATCTTAAATTTCAAACAAAAAGTAGAAGAAGTTTATGATAAAGAATCTAAAGAACGATTTTCATTAGGTGAGAGAGTAAAAGAATTAACTGAACTCAATCAAAAAATAAGTCAAGAGGCTCATAACCTAACAAATGCACTTAGATCCGACTCAAAAAAACAAGGGAATTGGGGGGAAATGATTTTGGAAACTATCCTCGAAAGATCAGGACTAGTTAAAAATGTAAATTATTTCATGGAAGTACAATTGAAAAACGAACAAGGAAATAACTTACGTTCTGATTCTGAGGATAAAAAAATGCGTCCAGATGCTATTATTAAATATCCAGACAATAGAAGCGTTATCATAGATTCAAAAGTATCATTAAATGCCTATACGCGCTATATTGCAACTGAAGACCTAGATATACAAGAGGTTGAACTTAAGGCGCATATCAATGCAATCAAAAATCACATTATATCCTTATCAAAGAAAGGTTACGATGATTATCACGAAGCATTAGACTTTGTAATGATGTTCATACCAACAGAGCCTGCTTATCTAGTAGCTTTGCAACACGAAACTGATTTATGGAATTTTGCCTACGAAAAAAGAATTTTATTAATTAGTCCAACTAATCTTATCACTTCCCTTAAATTGATTGAAGATTTATGGAAAAGAGAATACCAAAACAGAAATGCTATTGAAATAGCAGAGAGAGGTGGTAAATTATATGATAAATTCGTTGGATTTATCGCAAATCTTTCGGCAGTTGGTGATAATTTAGAAAAGGCACAAGTTAAATACAACGATGCATTCAAACAACTTACTTCAGGGAGTGATAACCTAGTAAGACAAGCTGAAAAATTAAAACAATTAGGTGTGAAGTCTAAAAAAGATTTGCCATTAAAATCATATGATAATGAGTTAGATAATAAATCAAATGAAAACGATTGAAATTACCCATATTAACTCATCTGATGCTACTATTGATAAATTAAATTCATTTATCAATGAATGGTATTCACACAATGAATTCATATCAGCAAAATCATCAGGGTCAACAGGGAAACCAAAAGAAATAAAATTAAAAAAAGAATATTTAACTTCATCAGCACGCATGACGGGTGCTTTTTTTAATTATCGCCCACACCAAACCATACTTTTATCTCTTTCAATAGACACAATAGGTGGTAAAATGATTGTAATTAGAGCATTAATTCACAATATGCATATAATTGTAATTGAGCCTGGTAAAAATCCTTTATCTCACATCAATACATATATTGACTTTGTTTCGTTGGTTCCCTATCAATTAAAACATATTATATCAGACACTCCTTCGAAATTAAATCTTATATCAACTATACTACTTGGTGGTGCTCCTGTTTCTTATGAACTAAAACAAAAGATTCAAACACTCAATCCTGAGTTTTTTGAAAGTTTCGGCATGACTGAAACTATGTCGCATATCGCACTAAAAAACCTTAAAAGTGGAAACACATATTTTACTACCCTAGAAGGAATAAATATATCAATAAACACAAATCATCAATTGATAATTAATGCAGAGAAGCTTGGGATAAAAGAATTACAAACAACTGATGAAATAAATATTATATCCCCCACTTCTTTTGAATGGATAGGTAGAACAGATTTTGCAATCAATAGTGGAGGATTTAAATTTCACCCTGAATTAATCGAAAAAAAAATAGAACCAGATATTCAATTACCCTTTTTTATTCATAAAGAACCAGATGTAAACTTAGGGGAAAGAATTATATGCTGCATTGAAGGAAGATTTGATAACAACATTTGTAACGATTTGAACTATATTTTTATAAATAAACTAGACCGATATGAAATCCCAAAAGAAATATATTTTATAAAATCATTCACATATACAAATTCCAACAAAATAAATCGTTTATCATCCTATAACTCATTATTTCATGCATAAAAGAAGAATTTATCTTGAAATTTTAGGGGTGCAAAAAAATGCTTCGCATGATGACATTAAAGCCAGGTATCGTATACTCGCGAAAAAGTTTCATCCAGACAGAAACAAAGAGGCAAATGCGAGTGAAAAATTTCTCTTGATTAAAGAAGCATATGATTATTTAAGTTCGAATAAAGAACCTGCTTTATTATATTTTGAAGAGCCGAATGAAGAAGCGTTACGCATGGAGCGTATTCGTAAAGCAAAAGAAAAATTAAGAGATTATTACGATAAAGAAGAAAAAAAGCTTAGAGATCGATATGAAAAATTAATTAAATCATGGTGGTTCAAGTTATATGTTATAATAGCGAAGGTTGCATTAGTAGTATCCATTATATTTTTTATTGACTGCTTCCTACCTAGATCTGTACATTATGAAAAAGTGGTTGCAATTTCTAATCCATATAATGGAATATTGAGAGGTCAAGTTTTTTTAATTCAGACTAATCAATCCAATATGATATTTACTGACTACACGTTAAAAGAGAGAATACTTGAAAATGTAGACATCCTTGTACAAACAACCCCTATTTTTCATTCGGTAACACAAATAATTCACACAGATAAAATAAATCATCGTTTTTTTTATGTTGATTTCTCTATGTTTAACTATTTTCCATTAGTTACGCTAATATTACTAATTCCTTTTTTTATTGTAAGAAAGAAACATTGTTCATATGGGTTTATTTTTTTGATAAATATTTCGTACTCAATTTTGATACCTTTTATTTTGTTTTTTTTGTTATCTGAATCAAGATGGATTCACATCTTAACTTTCGGTTATTATTAATAATTGAAATGAAAAATATTTTTTTTACGTATTTCTAATTATTTTATTTTTTTACGTATATTTACTAAATAGGTTTTAGAAATCCTAAAAATAAAAGAGTTCTTTAAAAAAAAAAAAATTATGACTAATGAAAACAATTGTTTTGGTTGGGATATTAATTCTTGTTTCTCTAAAATCCATATGTCAACAACATAGCGTCCAAACTAAAAATCAACTATGTTTTGATATTGGATTAAGTAAAACGAACAAACAATATCCAAATACAACCATAAATTTCAAAACAGCTTTGCATGATAATTTCATTTATTCTATAAGAATTAGATCATACAATACATTTTATTTCTACAGTAATAGCGCGTATGATATATCACCACAGGTTGAATATTTTATGCATCACACCTTATCAAAATATAATTTTTTAGTAGGATTTGGCGTTGAAGCTCAATATAATCTAAAGGATAAATTTAGGAATACAAACTCAAACCTTTCCATAAAACCAATGGTTTCAGCTACTGTTATGGGGTCAATACGTTGTTTACGTTACCAGATACAAAGCAGATTTACGCTAAACGATCATAAAATAGGTGTATTACTACTTCCTGAAGTTGCATATAGAGGAGGCAATAATTATTCCATATTTACAAGGTATGAGTTAGGAGTTTGTAAATTAGATAATTTTCCATTAAATGAATTAAAGCAAACTTTTTTTATTGGCGTACAGTGGATGTTTTAATCTAATATAAAATTTGCATAATCATTTAAAATAAATATATTTGCAAGGTCAATCATCACAAATGTGGTTCTTGATTTATAAAGAAGAGGTAAGAGACTGGCTCGATGAACCTCTGGCAACCAACTATAAGTCTGTCATTGATGGATTGGAAAATCGGTGCCAAATCCAGATTTTATGGCAGGGTGCTGTAAAAGAATATAAATTAAAGATTATGAGTAAACTACATACCTTTCAACATTCTTCTGAATTTATATTAGAATCTGGTGATTCTTTTAATTCTATTTCAATAACCTATCATACCTATGGAACTTTAACGAGTTCGTCTAAGGTAATTTGGGTATGTCATGCGTTAACTGCAAATTCAGATGTTGCGGATTGGTGGAATGGATTATTTGGAAAAGGCGATTTATTTGATCGAGAAGAATATTTTGTTGTTTGTGCCAATGTGCTTGGTTCTTGTTACGGAACTACAGGTCCTTTGTCTGAAGAACTTTCAGAAGAACAACGTTTTCTTCATTTTCCATTAGTTACGACACGAGATATGGCTAAAGCCCATATTTTACTTAAAAATGCTCTTGGAATTGATCAGATTCATTTACTAATTGGTTCATCCTTAGGAGGACAACAAGCGCAAGAATTTGCTTACACATTAAAAGATAAGCTTACTAAATTAGTACTTATTGCAACCAATGCCAAGCATTCACCTTATGGTGTAGCATTCAACGAGTCACAACGTTTGACATTACTTGCTGACCCAACATTCGAAGAAAATCGTATTGATGGTGGACAAAAAGGATTGAAAGCCGCACGCAGTATTGCGATGTTAAGTTACCGTTCTTACGATGGATATTTACAAACTCAATCTGAAACTGAATTAGATAAAGTAAGTGATTTCAAAGCGAGTTCGTACCAAAATTACCAAGGACAAAAATTGGTAAATCGATTCAATGCCTATTCCTACTGGTTTTTAAGTAAAGCGATGGATAGTCATAATATGGGCCGTGGACGCAATTCAATTGAAAAAGCACTCAATGAAATCACAGCAGATACCTTAGTTGTAGGAATAACAAGCGATTTACTTTTTCCTGTCAGTGAACAAGCATTTTTAGCGGAGCACATCTCTGACGGAAAATTAGAAGTGATCGATTCTATTTTTGGTCACGATGGATTTTTAGTTGAAACAAAAACATTAGAAAAAACTTTAATAAACTTTTTAAATAAATAACATGAGAAATAAATTAAACATAGGACTTTTTGGATTCGGTTGCGTAGGAAATGGTCTATTTGATGTATTAAACAAATCGAATTTATTAGACGCTACGATTTCAAAAATTGTGGTAAAAAGTCCTAATAAAACGAGAAGCATTGGTAGCGAACATTTTTCATTCGATAAAAATGAAATTTTACATAACGAAGAAATCAATGTTGTAGTTGAATTAATTGATGACGCTAAAGCTGCATTTGAAATTGTTTCAGAAGCGCTTTCACGTAAAAAACATGTGGTAACTGCGAATAAAAAAATGTTAGCCGAAAACTTAGATACTTTATTAGCACTTGCAAAAGAAAACAAAGTTTCCTTATTGTATGAAGCATCTGTAGGTGGTTCTATTCCAATCATCCGAAATCTAGAAGAATACTACAACAACGACTCATTATCAGGAGTATTAGGAATCGTGAATGGTACAACCAACTACATCCTTACACAAACGAATTATGGTAAAGATTACGAAACGGCATTAGCAGAAGCTACAGCTTTAGGTTTTGCGGAGTCTGACCCAACATTGGATGTAGATGCATATGATTCAAAATACAAATTGTTGATCTTAATCAAACACGCCTTCGGTGTAACATTAAGTCCAGAACAAATATTCAACTACGGTATTAGAAACATCAAACCACAAGATGTGCGTTATGCATCTGAAAAAGGATATCGTTTGAAATTATTTTCTCGTGGAGAGAAAGTTGAAAATAAATTAGTCGGATTTGTAGCTCCACACTTCATTACGGAAGACAATGTAGCTTACAACGTAAACAATGAATTCAACTCTGTTACGGTTGAAGCAATGTTTTCAGACAAACAATTATTTCAAGGAAAAGGTGCTGGAGCTTACCCAACGGCAAGTGCTGTATTATCTGATGTTTCCGCATTACAATTTGATTATTCCTATGAATACAAGAAATCGAACAATACAGAAAACATCAATTTTACAAACGATATCAATTTGAAAATTTATG
Organism: Flavobacteriia bacterium; assembly: GCA_947453545.1. Taxonomy (GTDB): domain Bacteria; phylum Bacteroidota; class Bacteroidia; order Flavobacteriales_D; family Crocinitomicaceae; genus CANHVK01. The sequence continues at coordinate 389 of CANGHE010000087.1, read as the reverse complement.
CAGGTGCTTCTAACCTTGCGGCATTAGACATTTTTCAATGGATTGAAAAAGAAGAGATTTTCCAAGGAAAAGATTATGCGTATGTTACAGGGATTGTAAACTTGAAAAACATCAGTGGAGTTGATTTCAATAAGGAACACGATTTATTTTTCGCGGTGTTACCAGAATAATTTAGGATTTTTCAATAGATATCCAATTTAAACTAAAAAAACGATGAAAAACGAACCTCTAGCTTGGTATATTGCTGGTCCACTTATCGGACTAATGGTGCCTTTGTTGTTAATACTAAAAGAAAAACAATTTGGAATATCTTCTTCTTACCGTTTTATCTTATCTCGCTTTACAAAGAAACCAAGTTACTTTAATTACAACCGTGAACAAGATGCTTG
>CANGHE010000086.1 GCA_947453545.1 Flavobacteriia bacterium | reverse complement strand
TGAATGTTTGATTGTAGCTTGAGGCAAGTAATTTACACCTGGAATAATTGGCTTTTCAGATTCAAGTAGCGTTTCAGAAACTTCCACTTCCGCAGAAAGTTCTTCTAACGGAATTTGCATTTTCATTAGAGCTTCGATTTGCTCTCTGTACGGTTCATCGAATGGAGTAACAAATGATATCGCATCACCTTCTTTATCTGCACGCCCTGTACGTCCAATTCGGTGTATATAATTCGTTGCTTCATCAGGCATATCAAAGTTGATTACATGTGTAACATCTGATATGTCTAGACCACGAGAAACCAAGTCTGTAGCTATTAAACCACGGTATGTTTCGTCTTGGAAATTTTTTAATGCACTGAAACGGAAATTTTGTGATTTATTCGAGTGAATAATACCGAATTGTTCAGGGAAATTTGCAGCAATCGTATCAAAAAGCATATCAGCAATTTTTCTACTTTTAGTGAAAATCAATACCTTACTAATTTCTTTTCTTGTTTTTAACATGTGAATTAACAAATTCACTTTGGTATGGTAATTAGGTACTAAATACCCAGATTGTTTGATTTTTTCTATCGGTGTACCGTGTGCTGCTGCTTCAATTTTTTCAGGATTGTTGAAATAATCGTCTATCAAAATTTCTACATCTTCATGCATCGTTGCAGAGAAAAGTAGTGTTTGACGTTTAGCAGGAAGTAATTCTAAGATGTTTTTAAGTTGAGTTCTGAACCCTAAGTTAAGCATATCATCCATCTCATCAATTACAACTTTTTGGATTGCTTTCAATTTTAACGAACCGTTTAGGGCTAAGTCGTAAAAACGTCCAGGTGTGGCAACAACGATGTCTAGTCCGTCTAAGATTACATCAATTTGAGTATTGATACTAGCTCCTCCATATACACCGTACACACGCACATTCATATATGTTGTAAGTTTTTCAACCTCTTCTACAATTTGCTGTACAAGTTCACGTGTAGGAACTAAAATCACCATACGTGGTTCAAACTGCTTTGAGAATTTATACATATTCAACAAAGGCAATAAGAAAGCAAGCGTTTTTCCTGTTCCTGTTTGCGCTAATCCAACGACATCGCGTCCAGACATAATCACTGAAAAAGCTTTTTGCTGGATTGTTGTTGGCGTTACAAAACCTTGTTCGTCTAACGATTTTAATAAATGTTTATTTAGGTTAAGGTCGTGAAAAGTCATTGGGTAGTTTGAATTTTGAATTATGCGAATTGAATTCTGTGTCGTGAAATTATCATTAATAATCCATAATTCATAATTTATCGCTCATAATTACGGATGTCATACTCAGTGAACCTGCGACCAATTTGTCATTGAATAACTCTAAATGATCTGTTTTTTCTTGCAAACCAAGTGTATAAAGTAAAGGAAGGAAATGGTCTGGGGTTGGTGCTGCCAATTGCAATGCATTTCCTTGTTTTTTATAATCAATCAAGGCTTGGTGATTTCCTTCTAAAATCCATTTATTAGTTAACTCTCGTGCTTCAATAGCCCAATCGAATCCGTAATTTTCTTTGTTGATGTTTCTAAAATCTACTAAACGTAGATTATGGATAATATTACCACTTCCTACAATTAACACTCCTTTTGAACGCAATACTTGAAGTTTTTTTGCTAGTTCGTAATGCTGTTGTGTTGTTAGGGTATAATCCAAGCTCAGCTGTATAATCGGAACATCTGCTTTTGGGTAAAAGTGCATTAAGGTAGTCCAGGTTCCATGATCTAATCCCCAATGTTGATCAAGTGTCACAGGTGTAGGGGCTAATATTTCTTGAACCGTTTTCGCCAATTCTGGACTTCCAGGTGCGGGATATTGAACGGCAAACAAAGCATCTGGGAATCCACCAAAATCATGAATCGTTTGAGGTTTTTCCATAGAAGTAACTTGAGTCCCTTTTGTTTCCCAGTGTGCAGAAACACAAACGATAGCTGTTGGTTTAGGTAAGCGTTTAGCAGTAGTTCTAAAACCATCTACAAAAGAGTTCTCTTCGATAGCATTCATAGGATTTCCATGTCCGATGAATAACACAGGCATTTTTTCCGTATTGGGTAAGGAAGAGGAAAACCGAAATAAGTCATTTAATGATACCATAGCGAGTGATAATGAGCCCAAACCAAGAAGGGAAATGAATTTGTTACGTTGCATGTAATTCGTTTACTAATGCAAAGTTAAAACATTATCACGTGCAGGTAAAATTTAGTGTTTTTTTAACAATTGTGTAAATTCTTTTTGCAGTTCTTGACCGCGGTCTTTAGCGTACCACAAATGCAGTTCTTTTTCAAAATCGTCTTTGCTGATACTGTCTTTGTTTTGTTTCCAATGTTCAGCAATTGCTTGCGCTTTTTCTGGTCTTGCTCCCCACGAGCCAAGTTCGTTGAGCGTCTCCTTATCGAAACGAATTAATTTTGGAATAGACTCGGTTCCGTTAGTAAGGTGTTTCTGGAAGTCTTCTGTATTCTCACTTTTGATTAAAAAATGAAGGTCTATTTTTTCTGGTGCACTTGCAGCTATTTTCGCGATGATCGGAACATTTTGGGCACAATCACCACACCAAGCTTCAACAAAAACAATCCAAACTTCCGGTTTTTCTAGGTTGGTAAGTGTAGCTTGTAAACTTTCAACAAGTTTAAATTGCTTTTCGTTACGATTCATACGTTGCTCATTCAACTGAGTAAATCCAACTAATTCCTCAGATTGACGCGTTCCAGTCGTTTTTCCTAGCGCTAATTGTTCTGTAATATTTTGACGATATGTCTCATAACTCATTCCTTGTTCTATCGTTTCTCGTTTCATAGCCTCTGATTTTAAACGAAATTACAGAATTCATTTTGTATCCTTGGTAACTTTTGTAACGAAGTACAAAATGATACTTTACTGATTGATTATTAATATGATGAGTATTTTTTAGTATCAAACTTATTTTGAGTATAGTTTGTTGCTCTAATAGTTTGCGTCTATATCGAAACACGGTAACTTCCCAAAAACCGAAGTGAGATTTTTTTCGAGCAGTTGTCCATAACGTTTTTCGACTACGAAAAGCGGTGCTCAGAAAAAAGTTCATCTCAAGTCGTTGATTGTAAACAATTTTAGGTGCTTATTTTTTGTTTTGTAACCTATTAAGGTTGTCTGAGCGTAGTCGTAAAATTATATTTTTTTTCGATAGTAAATTTTGTCAAAACCTTTAGGAAAATTAATTTCTGTTCCGATTTTTATAAACCCCATTTTCTCATAAAATTCTGGAGCTTGAAATGAAAACGTATCTAAACTAATGTATTCGCAATTTCTTCTTTTAGCTTCAAATTCGGCTTCTTTTATCAATGTCGTACCGATACCACTTTTTCTGAACTCATCTCGGACTACAAATGTTTTTATCTCCAACGTCCCCCAAATTGACCGTCCATAAATCCCTCCTAATATAAAGTTTTCAGAATTTTTAGCGATAATTTCTAATGGTGTATTTATAAATTTTTCAGTATGTAAATGACTGATTTTAATTGAATTGTACTTTTGTATTAGCTCTACAACTTCTTTGTAATCAATATCATTTACAATGTCAGAGGTTTTAATTTTCATTTAATTTAATTTTAAGTCGTTGTTGTCATTGGTGGACTTAAATCGAAGTGAATTTTTTAAAACTTATCGATGCCCCCCCCCTAGTCCCTAAGCGAGAATTTTATCGAGAAGTTGAGCATAACTTATTTATATCCATCAATAAATATACTTTCATCCGACATTTGTTAGTAGGAAAATCGCTTCTAAAAAGAACATTTATATTAAATACGTATCGCTTGAATTACTTTACAAATGGTTTAGCCACTTGTATTAATTTATCTGCACTGTGATATCCCAATGCACTGCCAATAACTTCACCTTTGTCATTAATAAAAAGTAGGGTAGGATAGGCGGTAATTTTAAATTTTTGAGATAATTGAATTCCTTCACCTTTTTCCATATCCATTGCTACATTGATAAAGTTTTTATTGAAAAATTCGCCTACTTGAGCTTGAGGGAATACATCACGCTTTAACATTTTACAAGGTCCGCACCAACTTGCGTATGCATCTAAAAAGATATTTTTCTTTTCTTTTTTTGCCTTTTTCAATATATCATTAAAATTTCCTTCTGTAAACTGAATTCCTTGTTCAGTTGTATGGTTTGTTCTATAAAGAGTAGCGCTGGTTGTTACAATTCCAAGAGTAGCAAAGCAAAATAGGGCAATAATAGTCTTTTTCATATTTATAAATGTTAGTATATTAATGACAATAAAAATAGTAATATTCCATACTACTTTATAAAAAAATCAATATTGAAACTCTTTCATATGCATTTCCATATCTAGTTTAATAAAGTAATTGATACTTGAAATTTCTAGAATCATAGTAGTTATGTTAATAGAATACTATGATTAATTCCAATTTGATATATAATATTACGTACTAAATTATTAAATTAAAATTGTACACTTGCATGTTTAATTTTTACTTTAAAATCAGTTGGAGATGTGTATACTAACTTAATTTAAATATAATTTTCATGAAATAAGCTTTGCGGACACCTTGCATAACTTTGATTCAAAATTAATTAATTCTAATTATGAAAAAAAGGTTACTTTTTCTGGCAATTTCATCCATTTTTGGAATGTCAGATTCGATCGCTCAAACGGTCGATTATACCTTTGTCACGGTGGGGTGCAATCGAGTAGATTATCTCGATACTGCTGCGACAACAGGAACGACAAACAGTACTGGAGTGAGTACTGCTAATGTTTATCAATTAAAACGTTTGTTTACCGAGGTAACAAACATGAGCCCAAAACCAAAATATCTTTTCTTGACAGGGGATATCGTGATGGGTTACATTAATGACACAGTTGCATTAGCTAGACAGTTAAGTGGTTGGAGAAGTATTTTCAATAATCATGCAATTTCAACTTCAGGAATTCAAGTAGTTGTTATTCCTGGAAATCACGAAACACAAGATAAAGCTGCAGGAAAAAAATCTTTTGTCGCAGCCGAAAGAACATTTCTTAGGGAAATGTCTCAATTTATCATTGCTAGTAACGGGCCAGGCATAGGAGGAGCTGATGCTTTAACAACTGATCAAAGTAAATTGACTTATTCTTTCAATTATGGAAATGACCATTTTATTGTCGTTAATACTGACCCTGTTGGTAAAGATGGTAAAACTGCATATAAATGGATTGCTTCTGATATTAAAGCAGCAAGAAATGCCGGTGCTCGTCATATCTTTGCTTTAGGTCACAAACCTGCTTATTCTTCTCCGATGAAACCTGGTGATGGTTTAGAAACAAATCTTGCTGATAGAGATAGTTTATGGAAATACTTTGAAGATTATAAATGTGAGGCAATGTTTGCGGCTCATGAACATTTATGGGATACGATTCATCCACACAAAGGAAAAACATGGCAAGTGATTGCTGGTAATGGTGGTTCATTAGTTGAAACAACTTGGATGAATCAATCTTCTAATCAAGGTTATTTTGGATATACAGTAGTTACTTTGTATACAAATAACGAAATCAATTTAAAAAGTTACGGTAGAGATATCGATTTAACAAAAGTTGGATCTACGTATTCTCGTTATTCTTTAGACGCTGACAATAAATCTACTACATTACGTCAAGATTTTAATATCGGAATTAGTCCAGTAATTAATCATACTGGTTTGTCAGTTCAAAAACATCAAGGTCCTTTTACAATTACTGCTACTATTACTGATGATATATCGGTAACTAGTGCACAATTGAATTATTTTGTGAATGGCGTTTCTCAAACACCAATCACTCCATCAATTTCTGGAAATATTTATACGTTTACTATTCCTATTCAATCTGAAACAGGTGTGATTAAATACAATATCCAAGCAAATGATAATTCTACTACTACAGTATATTCTAATGGTAGTTCTACGAGATATAATTCATTTAATTTTGGATCTACCATTGGTGTTAATTCTTCAGATGCTCCATATTTGAGTACTTCAAATCAAAATGTCACTTTTAAATCCATTTTAACTGTAGGTAATTCAGCAAGTAATGGGTATAAAATGGCAGGTATTCCTGATGGATTAGGTGCTTTTGATAATGGTGACGGTACATTCTCATTATTAATGAATCATGAATTAGGTAAAACTGTAGGTGTAAACCGTGCACATGGAGTTAAAGGTTCTTTTGTTTCGAAATGGATAATTAATAAGTCTGATTTGTCTGTTATTAGCGGATCTGATTTAATTCAAAATGTTAAACTTTGGAATGGAACAAATTATGATACATATAACTCATTAACACCGCAGTCAATACCTTTTCATCGATTGTGTTCAGCAGATTTAGCTCCAACTTCTGGTTTATTTAATTTGAATACAAGTAAAGGAACACAAGACAAAGTCTTTTTTAGTGGAGAAGAAGGAGGTGGAGATGACAGATGTTTAGCTCATATAGTTACTGGTGATGAAGCAGGAACGTCTTATCAATTACCGGTTTTTGGTAAAATGGCATTTGAGAATGCTTTAGTTAATCCACGCACAAGTGATAAAACGGTTGTAGCATTAACAAGTGACGGATATGGAAATCAAGTATTTGTATATGTTGGTGACAAGTCAAATACAGGAACAACAATTGAAAAAGCTGGTTTGACAACTGGTAAACTATATGGTGTTAAAGTTACAGGTTTACCTACAGAAACTTCAGCATCTGTGCCTGTTAATGAAACAGCATTTACCTTAGTTGAAATTACAAATCCAAGTTCATATTCAGCTACACAACTTCAAAATGTAGCTACTGGATTAGGTGTAACAACGTTTTTACGTCCTGAGGATGCTGCATGGAATCCTACAAATCCCTTTGAGTTATTTCTTAATACAACTGCTAGTATAACAACAAACAGTCGCCTATGGAGATTGCGTTTTAATAGTTTAGATGCTCCAACAGGAGGAACAATCACTGCTGTGTTGGATGGTTCTGAAGGTCAAAAAATGCTAGACAATATGACTGTTGATAACAACGGTTATATATATCTAAATGAAGATCCAGGGAATGATCCTCGATTATCTAAAGTCTGGCAATACGATATAGCAAAAGATACTTTGGTTGAATTAGCACATTTCAAATCTGATTACTTTTTGAATGGAGGCGCTAATTTTATGACACAAGACGAAGAAACATCAGGAATTATAGATGTACAAGACATCTTAGGAAAAGGGAAGTTTTTATTGGTTGATCAAGTTCATAAGACAAATTCGGATAATGAATTAGTAGAATATGGTCAGCTATTAGAAATGACAATGACACTTCCATTAAATACCTCGGCAAAAGTATCGTCAACTAAAAACTCATATATATTACCAGTAAAATCTAATGTTACAGCAGATGCAGTATTGACAGTAGGAGATAAATCAAATAATGGTTACAGAATGGTTGGTATTCCTGATGGTTTAGGAGCTTTTGATAATGGTAATGGAACATTTACATTAGTAATGAATCATGAACTTGGAAACACTTTAGGAAATACTAGAGCTCACGGAGTTAAAGGAGCTTTTGTTTCAAAATGGACAATTAACAAATCTAATTTATCTGTAATAAGTGGAGAAGATTTAATTAAAAATGTAAAATTGTGGAACAATACAACTTCTTCTTTTGAAACCTATAATTCTTCAAATCCTCAAACTGTTCCTTTTTATAGATTTTGTTCTGCTGATTTACCAAATGTTACTGCATTATATAATTCTACAACTAAAAAAGGAACGACTGATCGTATTTATTTTAGTGGAGAAGAAGGTGGTGGAAGCGACAGATGTTTAGCACATATTGTGACTGGATCTGAGGCAGGTACGTCATATGAGTTGCCTTATTTTGGTAAAATGGCATTTGAAAATGCTGTAGCTAATCCAAAAGCAAGTGATAAAACTATTTTTGCTTTAACAAGTGATGGTTATGGGAATCAAGTTTTCTTTTATGTAGGAGAAAAAGCAACTATTGGTTCACCAATACAAAAAGCAGGATTGTTGAATGGTAAGTTATACGGTTTGAAAGTAACTGGTTTGAATGCAGAGACATCTAACTCAATACCTACAGCAGAAACTAATTTTACTTTGGAGGAAATATCTTCTGTTAATACACTTTCTGCTTCTGCTTTACAGACGACTGCTATGAATTTAGGTGTGACTTCTTTTTTACGTCCTGAAGATGCTGCTTGGAATCCAGTAAATACTAATGAATTATTTTTCAATACAACTGCTAGCATGACAACCAATAGTCGTTTATGGAAGTTGAATTTTACAGATATTGCAAATCCACTATTAGGAGGTAAAATTACTGCCGTTTTAGATGGTTCAGAAGGACAAAAGATGATGGATAATTTAACTGTTGATAAGTTTGGTAATGTTTATTTGCAAGAGGATCCAGGTAACAATAGTCATAATGCTCGTATTTTACAATATAACATAGCTAAAGATTCTTTGGTTGTTGTTGCTCAGCATAATCCAAATATTGTAACTAAGGGTTCAAATCAATTCTTGACTGAAGATGAAGAAACATCAGGAATTGTTGATATGAGTGACATTTTAGGGAAGGGTAAATTTTTGTTAGCTGATCAAATTCATTTATCGATTGGAGGTGAATTAGTTGAAGAAGGTCAATTGATCTTAATGAATGTTACAGATACGATACCTAATATTACAACAACAATTAAAAATACATCTTGTGGAACAACTGTGACTGCTTTAAACACATTGATTTATGCTACTCCTGTAGCAAGTGCTCAATCTTATAGATTCAAAATTATTAAAGATAGCGAGATTCAAATTATTGAAAGAACTGTTCCTTATTTTTCATTTTCATTGTTGGGCTCAAAAAAATATGGAGTAGGTTATAATGTTTCGGTTTCAGTTAAAAAATATAATATTTGGCACACATATAGTGAAGGATGTACTATTTCTACACCTAATATTCCGTTAACATCTGTAAAAGATGTTCAATGTAATACAGCTTTAACTGATTTAACTACTGTTGTCTATCTTAATAGTGTTCTTGGTGCTACAGGGTATAATGTTAAGATTACGAATGGTCTAGATGTACAAATTTTAACTAAAACTTCTCCAAGTTTTAAATTATGGGATTTAACTATTAAGCCAACATATAACACTAATTATAAAGTTGAAGTTGCACCAATAGTAAATAGTGAAATTGGTCAATATGGAAACATTTGTACCATTACTACACCAAATGTACCTGTAATAAGTATTAAAGATGCACATTGTGATGCAGTAATAGCTGCCTTAAATACTAATATTTATGCAACAAAAACAGTTTTAGGAGCTACTGGGTATAAATTTTATTTAACGGGTAATTCTCATGTCGATTCAGTAATTACTTCGTCATCAGTTGTTAATTTAACAAAGTTTAATAATCCTTTATCAAGAAAATACAATCAAACCTATTCGATTAAAGTTGCTCCGATAATTAATGAGGTAGCATATTCATATGGAAATTCTTGTAATATTCTTACTGGCTCAATACCTTCTGGAACAATTAAATCAACTTCCTGTGGTAAAACTTTAATTAGTTTAAACACTGATTATGTATATGCAGAACCAATTATAGGAGCATCTCAATATCGTTTTGTTATTCAAAATGGAGATTATTATGATTCTATAACAACAACATCTTCAGCATTGGTTTTTTCAAGATTTATCAAGTCTCAATCTAAATTAGTGAATACTTCATATAATGTGAGTGTAAAGGGCTTTGTTAATGGAGTGTGGGGGAGCTATGGAAATAGTTGTTTAATAAAAACACCTATACCTGCTTCAATTACTTCGAATCACAATTCATTGAATTTGATAGATGAAATAGAGGTACTTATGTATCCTAATCCATTTACTAATACATTTAACATAAGAACAGAACTAGATGGAGAAGTTAATATTAAAATACATGATATTTCTGGTCGCGCGATTCAAGAAATGACAGTTCAATCTAATGAGCTTGTAAATACTAAAATAGGTGAAGACTTTATACCAGGTATTTACAATGTTATTGTAAATCAAAATAATTATAGAAAGACTTTTCGAGTATTGAAAGTTAAATAATTAGTTCATTAACAGTGTATTGAATAGTAATTTGTAAACAAAGCCGTGAGATTATGTCTCGCGGTTTTGTTTTTAATGATTTGTATTATGTATGTTTAACCTGTAATATTGTTTTTTATGATACAATATGATTGTTTTACTTTTATAACGCTATTATGAAAGCCTATTTTAATTGGAGTACAGGGAAAGATTCAGCAATGGCTTTGTATCAGTGTTTACAGGATAAGGAATTAACTATTTCAGGCTTATTGACAACGATAAATGAAGGATACGACCGTGTATCTATGCACGGTATACGAAGATCATTATTACACAAACAAGCTGAAAGTATTGGTTTACCTTTATTTGAAGTGCTTTTGCCAGAAGTTCCAACGATGGAATCCTATGAATTAGCTCTTCGTTCACAATTGGACGAACGTATTAAACAAGGGGATACAATCTCTATTTTTGGTGATATCTATTTAGAAGATTTGCGAAAATATCGCGAAGATAAATTAGCTGAAATAGGATTAAAAGCACTTTTTCCTTTATGGAAAAAGGATACGAATAAGCTGGTAAGAGAATTGATTGATATTGGTTTTAAGGCTATTGTAGTGTGTGTAAATGAAGCTTATTTGGACGAGTCTTATTTAGGTCGAGTAATTGATCACGATTTTATTGATTCACTTCCAACAAACGTTGATCTGTGTGGCGAAAATGGTGAATACCATACCTTCGTTTTTGATGGTCCTATTTTTAAAGAACCAATCCCATTTGAGTTAGGGGAGAAGGTTTACAGAACATACCAAGTAGCAAAGCAAAAAGAAGATGATACTGCGTACGATTGCGCTACTGAAAATGAAATTACAACTGGTTTTTGGTATTTGGATTTGGTGTAAAAACGGCCACCAAGTAGTGACCGTTCGATGATGTGGACTGATTTAGATACCCATATTGGATAATAAATCATTCATTATTAATTTCTTATTATATTCTTTACTTCTTTTCAAAGCATTTTTCTTGAATGCCGTTTTGATTTTTGAGTCACTAGCATAGTTGAGTAAATAGTGTTGCATTTCGTTTTTGCTTGTTGCTAAATACCCGCACTCCTCGTGTATGATGATATCTTTTGGACCTTTTGAATTATAAGCAATTACTGGTAAACCACAACTTAATGCTTCAAGTACAACACAACTAAATGTATCAAATTTGGAAGGTAATAATAAGATGTCTGCTGATGAATACATCGATGC